>JANQOC010000343.1 GCA_028279265.1 Hyphomicrobiales bacterium | reverse complement strand
AAGCCGCGGCGGTAAAGCATGCAACTGCCCCTTTCATGTCCGCGGTCCCGCGGCCGTATAGCTTTCCATCCTCAATGACCGCATCAAAAGGCGGGTGCGACCATAGCTGTTCATCGCCGGCGGGCACGACATCAACATGTCCGGCAAAACTCAGATGCGGCGGTCCCTTGCCGATTTCCGCGTACAGGTTTTCGACATCCGGCGTGCCGTCCGCTGAAAATGTCTGGCGCGAACAGCGGAAACCGGCGTCCGTGAGCAGGTTTTCGAGAAAATCCAATGCGCCCGCCTGATCTGGGGTTAAGCTGGGACAGCGGACCAGGGACTGGCAGATTTCCAGGGCTGTGAGATTACGAGAAGTCGTCATTGTAGAACTCGGCTTTTGGATCGGGGCGGTTAGAGCAATCAGAATAGTATACGCGCAATCCCCGTTCGTCAGTAGTCAGCGATAGTCTCAATCAGTCGATTACCGGAAAATTGCCGAAACGGGTCGGGTTGGATTCTTGATTTTCGAAACGATGAAGAATCATGATCTTCTGCCAGATTTTCCGGCTTAAATTCGTCGCCAGGCTTTCAATCTCATTGACGGCACTGTTGACGACGAGATCGTTCATGGACTGGGCATAAAAGACAGCCAGTTTTGAAGTCAGGGACAACATTTCGCTGCAGTAATCAAGATATCTCATCAGTTCGAATTCGGTCAGATCCCGCTCCGGCGAGTTCGGGGTGCGCCGGCTGACGCTGACAACGGAACTCGGGTCCTTGGTCAACTGGTGCATATCTATGACATGGATGACGGATCTCAACTCATGCAAGGCTTTCAAGGTACGATGGCGTTTCCACTTTTCCTCGATCTTTGTCAGCGAGTAAAGGAAGGCGGTGACAATGACCACGGTATTCATCGCCGCCTCCATTCCCTGGAAAAACCCGAAGAACTCCGATGGAGTCTGTGTAAACCGTAAAATACTGGCGATATAAATCAGAGATCCTACACCGGCAAGAATGATGAGAATAACAACGAGACGGATGAGAATATTGGGCCGGGATATGCGTTGGGCATTGGCGGCGCTGCTGCGGCCGATCTCCGTTAATTCTCGACAGACCTGATGCAACCCTGAATCCGGGAACCGCTCGCCAATACGCAGATCGAGTTTTTCCAAGGTCCCGATGACCTTGTCCGAGTCTAGATTCCGATACATTGAAAACCTGTCTAGTCGCGCAATAGTTCGTTTATGGATGTTTTGGCGCGCGTGCTTTCATCAACGGTCTTGACGATAATGGCGGCATAAAGGGACGGACCGGGTGAGCCATCCGGGAGTGCCTTTCCGGGTAGGGAACCCGGAACCACGACGGAATAAGGCGGTACTTTGCCCTGGAGAATCTCGCCGGTTTCCCGGTTAACAATTTTCGTGGACTGGCCGATAAAGACACCCATGGAGAGAACCGCGCCTTCGCCGACGACAACGCCTTCCGCAACCTCTGACCGGGCGCCGACAAAGCAATTATCTTCGATGATCACAGGACCGGCCTGCAAGGGTTCGAGAACGCCCCCAATTCCGGCACCACCGGAAATATGCACGTTTTTTCCGATTTGAGCACAAGAGCCGACCGTGGCCCAGGTGTCGACCATGGTTCCGGAGTCCACATAAGCACCCAAATTGACAAAACTCGGCATCAGAACAACATTTGGTGCGATGTAAGCCGAATGTCGGACAATACAGTTGGGTACGGCCCGGAAGCCTGCCTGCTTGAACTGCGCGTCGCTCCAGCCGTCAAATTTGGAGGGGACCTTGTCCCACCAGGTCGCGCGGCCGGGCCCACCTTCAATCGTACTCATATCATTGAGTCTGAAGGAGAGGAGTACGGCTTTTTTCAACCATTGATTGACGTGCCATTCGCCTGAAGCTGAATCCTTATTGGCAACGCGGGCTTCTCCGCTGTCGAGCAAATCCAGTGCCTGTTCGATGGCCTCGCGAATTTCCCCCTTGGTGCCGGTATCGATGCTGTCCCTGTTTTCGAATGCATTATCAATGACGGATTGTAATTCTGTATGGGCCATCTGTCGCTGTCCTTACTAAATTTAATTCTTGGTTTGTCCGGAAATTAAGTCATGAAGTGTTCAGGCGCAATCCGAATTCAGCCCTTAAGCCGGTTCTCTGGGAATTTTTGAAATTGGCCAGAGGTCAGGCTATGCACTCATCCTCCAGGAACTCGGTGAGATTTTCGGTTACAAAATCGATGAAAGGCTGGTTTTCATCGGCAATCAGGGACGCTTCCATATGACCAACCCGAACATCCGAGCGCACCCAAACCGTCATCATTCCAAGCTCATTGGGAACCTGCAGGTTTCTTGGCAAATCTTCGAACATAACGGACCGTTGCGGCGACAGGTTAGCCTTGGAAACCACGGTCTGATAGGCCTCCAGATGCGGTTTTGGTATGTATTCCGTGGTTCGAATGTCGAATATATCGATAAAAAAATTAGTAATCCCAAGCCGTTCAAGAACGTTTTCGGCATGGGAAACCGTGCCGTTTGTAAAAATGTATTTCGATCCCGGCAGTTTGCGTAAAGCCTTTTCCAATTCCGGATCGGGTTTGATCGCGGAATGATCGATGTCGTGCACATAGTCCAAAAAAGCACCGGGATCGATGTTATGGACATTCATCAACCCGTTTAACGTGGTTCCGTATTCCTTGAAATACAATTTCTGTATACGACGAGCTTCGGTTCTGTCGACCTGAAGAAGATCAGCTATAAAAGCGCCCATCTTCTTGTCAATTTCAGTGAACAAATTCGATTCCGGCGGATAGAGCGTGTTGTCCAGGTCAAATATCCAGACATCCCGGTCAGCGAGTGCCGGGGGTTGATTTCCACGAGAAACTTGTTTTTGCATTGCCTGCCTCAAGGGAGGGGTTAGCGGGTAAACATGGTGCCGGCGCCGTGTTCGGTGAAGAGTTCCAGCAGGAGGGCATGTTTGACGCGACCATCCATGATCACCACAGCTTCGACGCCTTCCTGAACCACCGACATGCAGCTTTCCACTTTGGGGATCATGCCTCCGGAGATTGTTCCGTCGGCAATGAGTTTCTGGGCTTCTTCGATTGTCAGCCTTTCAAAGAGTTTCTGCTCCTTGTCAAGAACACCCTGAACATCGGTGAGCAACAGGAGGCGTTTGGCTTTTAATGCGCTCGCCAGGGCCCCGGCAAAGGTATCGGCATTGATATTGAAGGTTTGGCCGGAATCAGATCCGCCTATTGGTGCAATAACCGGTATAAGGTCGCTGCCGGTGATGACATCGACAATACGCGTGTCAACTTTTTCCGGCTGCCCCACATAACCCAGATCGAGCTTGGATTCCTTGTTGGTGTCGGCATCGCGGACAACCTTTTCAAGTTTTCTTGCAAGCATCAGATTGCCGTCTTTGCCGCAAATGCCGCAGGCTTTGCCGCCGGCCTTGTTGATGGCCGATACGATCGACTTGTTGATGGATCCCGCGAGGACCATCTCGACGACATCGACAGTCGCGGCGTCGGTGATGCGCAGGCCAGCGGAGAACTCACTCTTGATATCGAGCTTATCCAGTAGCTTTCCGATCTGGGGGCCGCCGCCATGAACAATTATCGGTCTGATGCCGAGCTGTTTGAGCATGACAACATCTTTCGCAAATTCCTCCGAAAGCTGCGGATTGGACATGGCATGGCCGCCGAATTTGATCACCAGCGTCTGCTTGTCATATTGCTGCATGTGCGGCAAAGCTTCCGATAGAATCTGGGCTTTGTCTTTGGGAGGCAGCTGCGATTTTTCGGTCTGGTCCATTTTCAAAGTCAAACTATTTGCGAAATGCTGAAATAAGCCGGTATTTTTGTCGGGCCTGGATATGACTTATAGAGAATGATCGACAGGAAACAATGTGAAATATCGCGATTAACCTCAATTTACATCCGAATTAATCCATTGATTCAACGTATTTGCGCAAATTTCCCATTTTTCGGCACAATCTCCATGTTACATCGGAAGAGATCTGGGCGGCGTTCTTAGAGTTTGTATCCGCATAATCAATTCGAGAGATTCCTGGACAGATAGATCGGTAAATCACATTGAAGTTCAGGCCGTGAAAGAGTATTCGTAAATAGTGCACGCGGTAAAGCGGGAGCCCTCTCGAAAACACAAGCCAGATGAGTTGCATCGACCAAAATTATTGAGGTAGGCAGGAGCGGAATTTAATGGTGCAGTCGTTTGCGGATAGTTTCAACTGGATTCAGAAATCCGGCAATCTGAAGATGACCTTCGATCGCGCCTTCATCTATGCCCGCAACATGTCCCACAAGTTGGTAATGCTGGAGCATTTGCTGCTGGCGCTGATTGATGATCCGGATGCACAGATGGTTTTACAGGTTTGCCGGGTGGATCGGTCGCGGCTGCAGGCCGAAGTTCAGGGCCTGGTAGAGCATGAGTTTGGCCCGCTGGTTGATCCAAATTCAATGCCCGCCACATCAGACGCCTTCAGTAAAGTTCTCACCCATGCTGTCGCTGCGGGAGAACAGTCAAATCGGCCAGTGATCGATGGCGCCATAATCCTTGCTGCACTTATCGGTGAAGGCGGCAGCCCGGCCGCGGAAATTCTGAAGAAACACGGCCTGACTTTTGATGCCGCCATCCGAAGTCTGGGCAACGAACGTGGGGCACCGGCTTCGCCCAATCAATATCCGGAACAGCACAATCGCATAGACCAGGTGCAGGGCCAGTATCCGGTTCAAAACGGCAGCGCTTACAGTAACGGGGCTCATGCAAGTCAACTGGATTCCTCTGTCGAAGATATTTTGTCCAATGTCAGGGAGATTATTGGAACTCAAGACCAGGGATTGGATCCGCTCAGTCCCAGCAAGGCCCTGGTCCAAAACACAGGCGCTCCGCAGCCGCAGTTCAACGGTATGGGAACGGCGCCCTATGGGCAGGAAACTCATCACGACAACGGGCACGCCCATGCAAACGGAGCTTCAGATTCTGGCTTCGTACCGATGCAGGATACGCTTCAGGATCCGATGCATTCCAATGGGTACCAACAACGTGACGTGCATCCTGAGGGCGTAGAAACGGCTTTGCAGACGGGCCAATTGATCGAGAATGTTCCGCGGCGAATGCGTGTAGCGGTTGCTGAAATCGTCGAAGTTCGCATTGCCAGGGCTTCATTGCAGGAAATTGAGGGACAGGCCCCGCAATCGGGATATCAGCAGGGGCATTCGACAAAGATCACCGAGGCGCTGACCGTCCAATTGCGCGCTCCCAAGGGAAAATTCCTGATTGAAGCCTCGAGCCCGGAAACCCAGTGGATTGACCGGTTCATGGGATTTGGAGAGGATTTTGCCCGATGGCGCTGGAATGTCACCCCATTGAAAAGAGGTAAACAAAGGCTGGATCTCGTCATATCTGGTCGATTGGTCGGGGCACAGGGAATTTTATCGGAGAATATTCTGCCCGAGCAGATTATCGATGTGAAAGTCAGGCCCAACTATTTCAAACTGCTGACTGCTGCAATGGGATTCGTGCTGGTCGCCGGTCTGGGAGCGCTAATCATGTATTTCAGTCCGGTTCTCCTGAGCCTTGCCGGACTGGCTTCTTAAATTTCCCTGAAGGGAATTGCCGGGCAATTCTAGTTCATCGAAGCGATCGTTTCTCTCAGTTCATCCAACCCGATATTTTTGTGTGAAGATGTCGCAAGAATGACCGGGAAGGCGGCGGGATGTTTGAGCAGCAGTTTCTCCGTTGCCGCAATCCTTTTTTCCAGTTCGGTGCGTTTGATCTTATCAGTTTTCGTAAGAACGCACTGGTAGGAAACAGCGGCTGTATCCAGTTCCCCGCAAAACTCCAGGTCCGACTTTTTCATCCCGTGACGGGAGTCGATGAGAACAAATACGCGTCGCAGTGATGTGCGACCCCGAAGATAGGCTTTCATCAGGGCGGTCCAGCGACTCACGGTCGATTTTGAAACCTGAGCGTATCCATATCCCGGGAGGTCAACAATGTAATAGTCACGGCTGAGTTCAAAAAAGTTGATTTCGCGGGTTCGCCCCGGCGTGTTCGACGTTCGTGCCAGGTTCTTACGATTGCAGAGTGCATTGATCAGACTGGATTTGCCGACATTTGAGCGGCCCGCAAAGGCGACTTCAATGCGATCGCCGGCAGGCAGGTCGTCGATACTGACGACGCCCTTGATAAAGTTGCATTCGTTGGAAAACAGCTTCCGTCCAGCTTCAAAGTCTGGAATTACAGTATCATTCAACTCAAGATTTTCCTGAACCCGGCAGTTTGGGTACTTTCATTGCCTTGATCTTATCCAGTCCCATATTCCCGAACAGATCCACTTTTACGCCTTGCCGCGCCATAATGATCCACTGCTGAATAATAGATAATGTATTGTTCCAGGCCCAGTAGATAACCAGACCTGCGGGGAATGGGGCCAGGATGAATGTAAAGACGACCGGCATCCAGGTGAATATTTTTTGCTGAATTGGGTCGGGTTGCTGCGGGTTGAGCTTCATTTGAACCCACATCGTTATGCCCATGATCAGGGGCCAGATGCCGATTTGCAGGAAGGACGGCGGCGTCCAGGGAAGCAGCCCGAACAGGTTGAACAGGGAAGTCGGATCCGCTGCCGAAAGGTCTTTGATCCATCCATAAAAAGGCGCGTGACGCATCTCAATGGTCACAAACAGAACCTTGTACAGAGCAAAGAAAACCGGGATCTGGATGAGAATTGGCAGGCATCCAGACATCGGATTGACTTTTTCTTTCTTGTAAAGCTCCATCAAGGCCTGCTGTTGCTTCATTTTGTCGTCGGGATAACGTTCCCTGAGCTTTTGCATTTCCGGCTGGAGCTTCTTCATCTTACTCATTGAGACGTAGGATTTGTTGGCGAACCAGAACAGGGCAATTTTGATCAGGATGGTGACCACGAGAATTGACAGGCCAAAGTTGCCGAGCAGACGGAAGAAATAGTCCAGGGCCTGGAAAAGCGGTTTTGTCAGGAAATAAAACCACCCCCAGTCGATGAGCAGATCA
>JANQOC010000647.1 GCA_028279265.1 Hyphomicrobiales bacterium | reverse complement strand
CAGCTCACCTGTTCGTGAAGAAAAACTCAACAAATTCATAAATCTATTGCCGATTTTATGATTTAATTGAATTAATCGCTACAATTGCAAAAATTTAATCTTTTCGACAGATTTGGGCCATGTGCCCGTATGATACGTATACTATTCAGTCGTTGTTCATCGCATTAGGAATACTCCTCGGGAGCAAAACGGATAATAAATATGCGATTTCTTGGTCGAGCAATTTCAGGTCTGGTCCTTACCGCGGTTACATTGGCCCTGATCGGTGGTGGAATCTGGCGTATGTATTCCGCCTACGACGAAGCGAGCCGACAGGCACCGCGAAATCCGGCAGAGCGTTCCTTTATTGTTGAAACCGATGTCCTGAAACCGACAACGGTTTCGCCGATTATTTCGGCCTATGGTGAGATTCGGGCCTGGCGCACGCTCGATGTCCGGGCCGCGGTCCAAGGCCCCATCGTCGAACTCAGCGAAAACTTTCGCGACGGCGCAACGGTCAGCAAGGGTGAGTTACTGTTTCGCATTGATGATACGGATGCGAAACGACGCGTGGCCGATGCGAAGCTGGCCCTGCTACAGGCAGAATTTGACCATGCTGAAGCCAAGGAAAAAATCCTGCTTGTTGAGGCCGAAGGAAAGACGGCCGCCAGGCAGGTTGAACTCAGGAAAAACGATTACAAACGTAAAGAGCAGCTTGTTACTCAGGGCCATGCAACAGAAATTCTGATGGATGACGCGGCCTTTGCCCTGGCAACCGCGGAACAGACCCTGACGACCAAACAGCAAGCGCTGATTACCGCGCGCAAATCCATCCAGGTCACAAAACAGGCCGTGGAACGGGCTAGGATTACGCTCGCGGATTTCGAAAAGGAACTCACAGACACCGAATATCACGCTCCTTTCACGGGCCAGCTGACGGATGTTATCGCCACACTCGGTCGCCGTGTCGCCGTCAATGAGATTGTCGGTAAACTCATCGATCCCGCAGGCATGGAGGTGTCGTTCAGAGTCCTTGATGAAGAATTTGGGAGACTGTTAAGCGACGATGGCGCAGGCCGGTTGAAAGCGTTACCGGCGACAGTCTCACTGAAACTTGGAGAACGCACGATAAAGGCGGACGCGGTGGTGGACCGCCCCGCCGCGGAAAGCCGTCTGGCGGATGGCGGACAATTAATATTTGCGCGCTTGACCGGAAAAAATTCCGGCATTTTCCGCCCCGGTGATTTTGTCAATGTCGATGTCAGGGAACAGCCGATAGAGAACATTGCGGTTCTGCCCGCCAGCGCCGTAACGACGGATGGTCGTCTTTTTCTCGTGGATAGCGAACAAAGACTCAAAGAGACAAAGGGAAGAATTGTCCGCAAACAGGGGCAGAACTGGATCATGGCTGATGTGCCATTCGGCCAGTCCTATGTCAGAGCCCGTTTGCCCTACCTCTCCGATGGCATAAAGATCCAGCCGCGTCGCATTGGCGAACCGGTTAGGGAACCGGCCAGAATTTCCCTCGATAGCGACAGACGGGCGAAGCTGATCGCCTTTGTGGAGAACAATAAGCGGATGCCTCCACCCGCCAAGCAACGCATACTGGGTCAACTCAACAAAGAAAAAGTTCCGCAACAGCTTGTTGAACGCCTGGAGAGACGTTTATCCCAGCGCCGGGACAGAAACGCAGACGGCGGCCGGGACAAGAACCAGAAAGTGGCCGCAAATCGTCTCCCCGGACAACCTCAATCCACGGCCAGCCGCAGTCTCATCGACCTGTCGCCGGAACGGCGGGATCGGCTGAAAGCTTTTATTGAAGCGAACAATCGCATGCCGGATGAAGTTAAACAGCGCCTCATTGCCCAGCTCAGCGAATCCAAGGTGCCGAAGGACATGGTCGACCGTCTCGAGGCACGCATGAAAGGGAGCAATTAGATGGCGGCGTTCGGTGCTCCGGTGATTCCCAAGAAAATTCCGAGCAAAATTTTTTCATACTTCATCGAACACCGTACAGCGGCGAACTTGATATTTTTGTTCATGCTGGTTTCCGGACTGGTTTCCGTTATGGAAATCAGGAAACAGTTTTTTCCCGATGTTTCCTTTGAAGTTATTTATGTCACTGTCCCGTGGTCAGGCGTGGGACCGCAGGAAATTGACCGTGCCGTTGTTTCCCGTCTCGAACCCCGGTTGCGTGCTATTGAGGGTATAGACGAGGTTTACGCCACCGCAAGAGAAGGCGTCGCCTCGTTCCGGCTTGAATTTCAAACGGGATGGGATATCGAAGCGGCCCTGGATGAACCCCGGTCGGTGCTCGATGAAACCACTGACCTTCCCGAGGATGTTGACGAACATACGATTCGCCGGGCTCGCTTCCGTGACCGGGTTACCGA
>JANQOC010000637.1 GCA_028279265.1 Hyphomicrobiales bacterium | reverse complement strand
TCCCTCAACGCTTACACTGCTTTCGGTCTCGTAAGACATGTCTCGCAAGTCCCATCCCGCAAGATGAATTTTCACTGGTATCTGTCCCGTATTTCGGCTGATATAGGTTTGGCCCCATTACTTTCCGCCCCCGCACTTCCAAAAGGAGATTAAACAGGACAATGACCGAGGCATCACCCCTTATTTCAGGATTTTCAGATCCCGCCTTCGCAGACGTAGAGGAAGCGTTTCGCGAGAACTTCGCTCAAAGGCAGGAAATCGGTGCGGCGGTTTGCGTGTACGCGGAAGGTGAAAAGGTCGTCGATCTCTGGGGGGGATACCGCGATGAAGCGCGCCAGCAACCCTGGACAGAGGACACCATCGTTCTGATGAATTCCGTGGCCAAGTCGATCTGCGCCCTCTCGGTGCATATGCTGGCGGACCGGGGAGAGGTCGATCTATCAAAGCCGGTGGCTGAATACTGGCCTGAGTTTGCCCAGAACGGTAAAGACCGGGTCCTGGTGCGCCATGTCCTCGGCCATCAGTGCGGGGTGATATTTTCAGACAGTGCTGAATCGAGGGACTGGTTCAATTATCCAGCCCAGTGCGCCGCCATTGCAAGACAGGAACCGGCCTGGGCGGTAGAAACCCACGGCGCTTATAACTCCATCAATATCGGCTTTATCCTGGGGGAGGTCGTACGTCATGTCAGCGGTAAAACAATCGGCCAGTTTATTCGCAGCGAAATAGCCGAACCCCTGGGTGTGGATTATGCAATCGGCGTCACCGATGAGGAATTCAACCGTATAGCCCCCATACATCTCAACCCGGAAAACACATTCTGGGCCATCGGTGCCCGTCCGGGTTCGAACCTGAACAGGGCCTGGTCGGGAAAACCGGAAATCGACAATCTTCTGAATTGCAATGAAATTCGCCGTGGAGAGCTTCCCTCGTTTGGCGGCCATGGCAATGCCCGGAGTGTGGCAAAAATTTACGCGATACTTGCCAATGGCGGCGAGATCGGGGGTGTTCGTCTGCTGAGCCGGGAAGCCGTCGACCGGTTGTCGCCCCGGCAATGGCAGGGGACCTGTGCCATGACCGGCTGGCCGCTACGCATGGGACTGGGATTCATGCATAACAGCCCGCCGCATATACCCATGGGTGAAAATTTAGACGCTTTCGGGCATCTTGGTTCAGGAGGTGCGCTGGGGTTCTGCGATCGCGAGCGGCGGCTTTCCTTTAGTTACTGCACCAATTTCCAGTGCGAGGGAGCCGGCGAGGGAATCCGGTGCCAATCCCTGGTAGAAGCTGCTGCGGGCAAGGCACCGGAATTGGAACTGGCATCGTGAATCGGCAGAAGCTAAACTTCGCACCGGTATCAACTCTGGCATCAGGCTAAGAACATGGAAAAAGAACTGACGGAATTAACAGCTGTGGAAGCTGCCGCAAAAATCAGATCCGGAGAAATAAGTTCCCGCGATCTGATTGACGCCTGCATTCAACGGATCGAAAGCCTGGAAGACAAGATCGAGGCCTGGGAGTTTTTTGACCCGGACTATGCGCGCCGACAGGCTGATGAAGCCGACACCTTGCTGAAACAGGGCCAAGGCACAGGGTTGCTGCATGGTGTGCCCGTGGGGATCAAGGATATTATCGATACCGCCGATATGCCGACTGAAAACGGTTCCCCCATCTTTGCCGGACGCTGTCCGGAGAATGACGCGGCCCTGGTAGCCGGCCTCCGTCAGGCCGGGGCCGTTATTATGGGCAAGACCGTGACCACAGAACTGGCGGTTTTTTCACCGGGTAAGACACGCAATCCCCATAATCCCGCTCACACACCCGGTGGCTCGTCGAGCGGTTCGGCGGCGGGCGTCGCTGCGCATATGATCCCATTGTCAGTTGGTACCCAAACAGGCGGATCGATCATCCGACCGGCCGCCTTCTGCGGTATCTACGGTTTAAAGCCTACATTCGGTCTCGTACCGCGCACGGGGGTGCTTTGTCAGTCCACGGGTCTGGACACGGTCGGTCCCATGGCCCGGAGTATTGAGGATATCGCCTTGCTGTTGGATCATATCGCCTTTTATGATTCCGGTGATGCCGACAGCATCATTCGCAGCAAGCCCAACTATCTTCAATTCGTTCAAAGCGAAGAACCCGATCGGCCAAAACTGGCATTTGTTAAAACACCGGCCTGGGAGTTTGCGGAATCGCGAGCCGTCGCGGCGATTGAGGATTACTGCGCCCGACTGGGAAGCGCCTGCACGATGGTCGAACTTCCAGACGAGTTTGCGAACATCCTCGATCTGCACCGCAATGTGCACATGGCGGATATTGCAACCCACTACGGACCACTCCGGGAACAACATCAAGAGGGGCTGAGCTCTCTGTTAAGCGAGCGCATTGTTGAAGGACAGTCCATCCGGGCAACAGACTATATCCATGCGAGGCTCCAGCGTGATGTGCTGAATCGGGCTCTTGAACCCTTGTTCGAGGAATATGATGCCCTCATGGCACTGTCGGC
>JANQOC010000634.1 GCA_028279265.1 Hyphomicrobiales bacterium | reverse complement strand
CTCGGCGACAATGTCTCCACCGAGAACCCGAATAGCCCGGCTCAGCTGAATGACGGAATTGGGTCCGATGGTACCTTTTGAATCGGAATCACTCGCATCATCAACATACTGGAGTTGCACACTCACACTAGGTTTCTCCAACCAGTTGCGGATCGTTTTCGCTCATCTGTTCACTGCCGCCGCCACAAACCTTTGCGGCGGCTGCACGTTCGATCGCCCGGGCCTTACCCTGGGTTCTAAGGGCTTCCCGTCGCTCCGCGGCACGTGCGGCGCGATCGGCGGAAGCCTCCCAATCGGCCATCTGCGCATCGGCAATGGTCCGGCTTTCATCGAATTCGAACTTGACTTTGTCCTTCGACTGCGGCCCCCAATATCCGACTTTGCCGAGATCATAAAATGTTCTCGCAAATCCCGCTTTGAGGAATGCCTTGAGACAACCAAGAAGATAACGCCGGCGAAAGCCCTTCCCGCGCCAGGGATAATGAAATAGCGCCTTTTGCATATAAAAGCGGCGATAATTTTTCATCACGCCATTCAGGAGTTCACCTCTGGAAAGTTCTTTTGGACGCATGATGGGAGTGACGAAATTGTACCTGGAAAAATCGAAGACTTCGACCTTGTCGCGAATTTCCTGGAAGAGCGGCGTAAAGGGCCAAGGCGTGTACATCGCCCAGTTGGCGAGATCAGGCTGCCAGTCCCATGCCATGCGATAAGTCTCTTCGAGCGTTTCGGACGTCTCGTTGTCAAGACCGACGATGAACTGCGCCTCAACAAAGATATCCGCCTCCCGAAGTAACCGGATGGCTTCCTTGTTTTCGGCGACTTTGGTTTCCTTGTTGAAACGGTCGAGCTTGAGCTGGGCCGCCGCTTCCGTGCCGAGAGAGACATGCACCAGACCTGCCTGGCGGTAGAGGGGCAGAAGTTCTTTGTCGCGCATGATATCCGTGACGCGGGTATTAATTCCCCACTTTACCTTCTCCGGCAATCCGCGAGCGATCAGCTCTTCGCAAAACTTAATGAACTTCTTGCGGTTGATGGTCGGTTCTTCGTCGGCAAGAATAAAAAAACCTATATCATAGTCACGAACGAGAGCCTCTATTTCATCCACGACTTTAATGGGATCCCGGACCCGATAATCGCGCCAGAATTTCCACTGACTGCAGAATGAGCAGGTAAACGGGCAACCGCGCGCCATATTTGGAATAGCGACACGTACTCCCAACGGCACGTAAGTGTATTTCGACCATTCAAGCAAGCTCCAGTCAGGGTTGATGGCATCCAGATCCTTGACAGTCGGCGCAGCCTGGGTCGCGATAATCTTTTCCCCATCGCGATAGGCAAGCCCATTGATTTTATCACGGTCAACGGGAAATCTTCCTTCATCAATAGCCCTAATGAGATTGAGAAATATCTCCTCCCCCTCGCCCCGCACAATGACATCGATCCAAGGTGCCTCGGTAAGAACCTGCTTGTACATGAAAGTCGCATGGACACCGCCCAGAACGCGCACGGCATCAGGACAGTGGTCGAGAGCCACCTTCAATACCTGTTCTGCCTTATAGATCGAGGGAGTGATGGCCGTACATCCCACCACATCCGGCTTCAGCTCAACCAGTTTTTCAGCGACGGCCTGATCGCTGAGATCGTTGGTCATGGCATCTATAAAGTGGACATCGGAATATCCGGCATCCTTTAAATGTCCCGCAAGATAGGCGACCCAGGCAGGCGGCCAACTTCCGGCAATTTCGGCGCCACCTGAATGATAATTGGGATGGACGAGAACAATGCGCATACCGGTCACTCCTATGTGTCAATAGATATTGACACATCATTGTGTCCACTTTATTGACATAGATCAATGTCAACCTGAATAGACATGCGCATCGATTGCGAGTTTTGTTCCGGAATGTATACCAATCCCATTGATTGAACAGCATCGCAACTGTTGTCACATTCAAGGAGACGAAGCTCTTAATACAGCTGTTTTATTCATGGAATTCAAAGTATTGAAACCATGCCCGGCTCTGAAACCAAGAATTTAAGTCCCGGAATTGTGGACCCGCCCGTCCGTTCACAAAGAGTGCTGGTGCTCGGAGCCACTGGCACAATCGGTTCTGCAACCGTTCGTTCCCTGGTCAGGTTGGGTCACGAGGTCGTCTGTTTTTTGCGGCCGCCGGCCGATATTGGCAAGGCAGAAGGTCGCGAAGCTCTCACCGATTTACTTAACGGTGCCGAACTCCGGTTTGGCCATG
>JANQOC010000624.1 GCA_028279265.1 Hyphomicrobiales bacterium | reverse complement strand
TCGCTGATAATCAATGATAAATGATAGATTTGATTTTCCGTCGCAGACACGATGAAATTGATTTGGGAGATGTCCTTGTCGAATTCAATCCTGAGAATTGGGACCCGAGGTAGCCTGCTTGCCCTAAAACAGGCGGAAGAAACGGCTCGCCGTCTCATGGAAACCCACAAGCTGGATAAACACCAGGTCGAGATTGTTAAGATACAGACCAGTGGCGACCGCATAACCGATAAATCCCTGAGAGAATTTGGCGGCAAGGGTCTGTTTACGAAAGAGATCGAGACGGCTCTGCTCAATAATGAGATTGATCTGGCCGTTCACTCGATGAAGGACATGCCCACGGTTCTCCCCGACGGTCTGATGATCGCCGCTGTTCTGCCCCGGGAAGATGTGCGGGATGCCTTTATATCCCGGCGTTACAAGTCATTTTCGGAGATGCCATCCGGTGCCGTCATTGGTTCCTCATCGTTGCGCCGCCAATCCCAGATACGCCGTCTGCGCCCCGACCTGAAGGTGGTCGAGTTCCGTGGCAATGTTCAGACTCGGCTGAAAAAACTGGATTCCAAAGTTGCGGATGCCACGTTGCTGGCCTGTGCGGGTTTAAATCGGTTGGGTATGGAATCTGAGATTTCCGCTGTTTTGGAAACAGAAGAGATACTTCCTGCCGTGGCTCAGGGGGCGGTGGGAATTGAAATCAAGTCCGGAGAATCCCGTATTCACGAGATGGTTGCTGCCCTGAATGATGCGGAAACCGAGAAAAGAATCCGGATTGAGCGAGATTTTCTTCGAATTCTTGATGGCTCCTGCCGGACACCGATTGCCGGGCTGGCCGAATTGGACGGTGCCAAGATTCGTTTTCGCGGACAGATACTTCTCCCTGACGGCACCGAAGCCCACGACATCGACCTCGATGAAGATTTGGATCAGGCCGCGGAGATTGGCATCCGCGCCGGTGAGACTCTTCTTCAAAAAGCGGGTCCAGAGTTCCTCAAGGCAATGAATTGATGCAGATACTCGTCACCCGTCCCGCCGATCAATCGGCCAAACTGGTGAAGTCCCTGCAGGATCTGGGGCATGATGTGAAGTGTTCACCGCTGCTTGAAATCGTCTACATCTCCGCCCCCGTCCCCGACCTGAGAGACATCCGCGCCGTCGTGTTTACCAGTGGATACGGAGTACGGGGATTTGCGAATCTTTGCGAGAATATGCCGCTCAGTGGTTTAACCGCATTTGCCGTTGGACATTCGACGGCTTCCCAGGCTCAGGATCTCGGGTTTTCCCGTGTTCATGCGGGATCAAATGATGCGTTATCACTCATAGATGTCATCAAGAGCGAGTTCAGTCCTGAGTCTGGTGATATTCTCTACGTTCGCGGTCGGCATATTTCGATTGACCTGAAGGAATTGCTGGACGCTGAAGGGTATGGTGTCCGTCAGCAAATCGTCTATGAGGCGCGCTGCGCAAAATCCTTTTCCCCCGAGGTATTGCCGTGTATTATTGAGGAAACGCTCGAAGGTGTCATACTACTTTCTCAGAGAACAGCCAGAGTCTTTGTGACCCTCATGGAGCAAATCGAGAATCAAGAGTATATTCAATCACTTAAATACTATTGTTTGTCGCATAATATTGCTGAAGAATTAACCATGATCAATCCTTCTCAGGTCGTCATACCGGAACTTCCAAATGTGGATAATTTGATAAAACAGATAAAGGACTTTGGCACAATTGAATAAGCAAATGTTTCGTCAACTTTCGATGGAATATGGAAATAGCTGAATTGCAAACTCATTTGCTGTTTGTTTCAAACTGTGAGGACCCCCAATCTCATGACACGAAAACCGCAAACGCCCGGTAGTGGTATGTCGAAAAGTTCGTCGGCATCGGACAAACAAAAACGACATGCCGCGACGATTGAAGGAAAGGCGACGGATGTCACCCCAAAATCTACAGAACCGGCGGAAACCAAAGCCGGGTCTAAGGAACCTTCCAAGCCTAAGGATTCGGGAATTAAGCCGTCGGGTTCCGTAACGGATTCTGAAAGAGCATCGGCAGAAACACTCGGTTCTAAAAACCAATCGGATAAGTCGGCGTCGAAATCTGAGAAGCAAAGCGAGAGCGGGGATTCTCAGCCCGTCGAGGAAAATTACACGATACCTCTGGTCAGTCATTTGGGCGCCGGATTTGCCGGCGGACTGATGGTTCTCGCCGGTATCTGGTTATTTTCATCAGATTCAGTTTCAAATACACCCGCATCGAAGGCGATCGAACCCATCGCCGAGCGCGTTGGGCTGCTGGAGCAATCGGTCCAGACGCAACTTCAGGATCGTTTGAAAGCCCTTGAGGTGCAGCTTGGCGAACAAGACAAGTTGCAGACCGGATTGGCTCAACAGCTCAAAAAAATTGAGGAACTCGGTGGTGGGCAACCGGAACAGGGCGCGCAGCTTGTGGCCCGTCTTGACAAGCTGGAGGCTTCACTAGCCGCTGGCGGCAGTTCAGTATCGCAGGCCGGTGGTTCTCAAAATCTGCAAAACCTGAATGAGAAAATCGCGACCGTTGAGCAGCAGCTGAGCAAGGAATTTGAAGATTTCAAGACCGCGTTCTATTTACGCCTCGATAATTTGCCGGCTGCAGGAGAGCGGGAACAAACGGACACCATTCGTGCAGATATTCAGTCGCGAACGGAAAATCTGAGATCTGAACTTGAGCAACTCAGAAACCAGGGCAGCGGTGTTTCACGTGAAATTCAATCCATCGAAGCGATATCCAATAAGCTGGTACAGGAAATCGAGACCATTCGTTCAAATTCCGAGTCACTTTCCAAGAAGGTCGCCGAGGTCAACCAGAAACTTGCCAGTGTTCAGGATGAGTCGGTCAAATCCGCGCAGCTCAACACGGCCGTTGCACCGATTTCGAGCCGTCTGAAGGATCTCGAAACGAATCTTTCGGGAATTCTGGATCGGGAAAAGCTGAGACAGGAAGATGTTAAAAAAGCCGCATTGACCATCAGTCTGGCGAACCTCAAACGCAAGATTGACCAGGGACAGGGATTCGGTTCTGAGCTGAGCGCGGTAAAAAGCCTCGCCCCGGCGACCCTGGATCTCAAAGGGCTCGGGACCTATCAGACCAAAGGGATCTCGACGCCGGACTCCCTGAAAGCGGCGTTCAATTCAAAAATGGACGAGGCCCTTCGGTCTGTTCGAAAGTCTGATGGCGATACGGTCCTAAATCGAATATTGTCGAATGCGAAGTCAGTGGTCCGGGTACGGCGAACAGGGGATGTGGAAGGGGAATCGATTGAAGCCGTGTTGGCCCGAATGGAAGTCCATGTAAAATCAGGCGAATTTGCCGAGGCTTTGAAAGAATCAGAAGGGTTGGAAGGCCCCGCTTTAGACATATTTAGTGATTGGCTGATACAGGTTCAGAGCCGATTGGCAGTCGTGCAGGCGATGCAGTCCATCGAGTCCGAACTTGCCTCGTCAATTATGCGTACGGTGGGTCAGGGAGACCGCTGATGATTCGAGTACTCCTCTTTTTTGCGTTTGTTGCCCTGTTGGCGCTGGGCATTTCGTGGTTTGCGGATGTTCCCGGGACGGTGACGGTGGATTTGCCGAACCAGGGAATGGAAATCCAGATTGACGTCTTTTACGTTGTTATTGCCCTTGTACTGATTGTTCCAATTCTGATCCTGCTGTGGACGGCCATCGTTCAGCTGGTTTCAACACCTGCGGTTCTTTCCAACTTCATGCAGAAGAGAAAGGAATCCCGCGGGCTGACGGCACTCTCAAATGGGATCATTGCTGTGAGTTCCGGAGACCGGGCAGCGGCGGACCGGTTTGCCCATTCCGCGAGGAAAGCTCTTCCAAATGAGCCTTTGACGGCTTTACTTCGCGCCCAGTCGGCGCAGTTGACCGGCGATCGTGCCCTCGCCCGGCGGATCTATGAAGGCATGTTGTCGACACCTGATACGGAATTACTGGGTCTGAGGGGACTGTTCCTGGAAGCGCAAAAGGAAAACGAGGACATCGCGGCCCAGCAATTTGCTGAGCGGGCCATGCGCCTGAACCCCAAGCTCTCATGGTCGGTCAATGCGCTTTTCTCGGCACAGTGCCGCGATCAGAACTGGGATGAAGCCGAGAAAACTCTTGATGTAGGAAAGTTGCACGGGCACTTCAGCAAGCCGGAAACAAATCGCAAAAGAGCTATTCTCTTAACCGCACAGGCAACGGATTGCGACACCCGCGGTGAAATCGACCGGGCCGTCGAGCTCGCGTCACAGGCGCACAAACTGGCGCCTGATCTTGTACCCGCAGCGGAAATCGCCGGACGGTTACTGGCATCGAAAGGCAATACATCGAAGGCCGCAAAGACAATTACCAAGACCTGGAAGCTGTCGCCGCATCCTGATCTCGCCTATGCCTACGCCTATGCACGACCCGGGGATTCTCCCAAAGACCGTCTCAAACGCGTGCAGTCTCTGGCCTACACGACACCACATAATGCCGAAGGTCCTATCGCCGTGGCGCTCGCTGCCATCGAAGCACTGGATTGGGAGACGGCCCGGACCAGTCTCAAACGATTGGCCGAGGGCAGTCCGACAGCCAGGGTGTGCACCCTCATGGCCCGCATTGAAGCTGGAGAATTCGGAGATCAGGGGCGGGTGCGCGAATGGCTCGCCAGGGCACTCAAAGCTCCCAAGGATCCGACATGGACCGCTGACGGGTATACGTCAGATCATTGGCTGCCCGTTTCTCCGATTACCGGAGAGCTGGATGCCTTTGCGTGGAAAGTTCCTGTGGAGTCCATCGGGGCAGATGACACGGATATTGCCATCGAAGACTTCATGGCAATGGAAACAATCCCCCAGGGAATGCTAGCAGGCGGCTCAATTGAGACTTCGTCGGATAAACAGTCAGAGCTTCCGAAACAAGACGAGGTCGAAGAAACAGAAGAGATCGCAGACGATATCATCGCAGCAGAGCCGGTGGAGAAAACCGATCCCGGCAATTCAGAGGATAAGGAACCCGTTGCAAAAGCAGATGATAAGACCGCAGACAAAGCTGATGACATAGTTGCAGCTGAAAGCTCTTCGACCGCAGGCCGGGTACCGGATACGTTGACTGAAGAAGAAAAAGAGTCCGATAAGGACAAACCGATCGATGGTCCAGAAGCTGAAATACAGGAACCAGTGTCTGCAACAGACGGCAAAGCTGCCGAAATTCTCATTCCGGAACCGGAATCGGAAGATGTGAGCGGACAATCCACCAAAGAGGCCAAATCCGATTCCGTGGAAGAGAAACCGGAAATTACGGCCGTTCCGGAGGAAAAGGATTTAGATCAAAAACCGCAGGCAGTTGCCGACGTCCGGCCCAGGAATAGTGATCAGAAGAAGCCAAAGATTTTTGTTCCGCCGCGCGCTCCCGATGATCCGGGACCGGAGCCCCTTGACCCCGATGAAGCCCAGACTCCTCTGGCTCGCTATCGAACCGGACCCGCTAAAGCCTGACAAACGAACAGCCAATGCGCCTCATTCCGCTTCGATCCATGGTGTTATCAAGGTGGATTTAACCGCTGGAATGACGCTATGATGCGAAAGAACTTTTGATGTCGGCTTTTTGGGGAGGTGGTCATGTGGTGGTGGATTCTCGGTCTGATCGTTATCGTGGCGCTGATTGGCGGTGCGATCAGCACGCATCATGAAGACAAAATGTGGGAAGACTTCTTAAAGCGTGCCTGGAAACGTATAACGAAGAAACCCGAAGCGGATTCCGACAATCCTGCGAAACCCGCGCAGGAAACCGCTGAAATTGAGAAGAAAAACAGCGCAATTTAGTGCTTCCAAGCCCGGAGAAAATTCCGAAATCGCAACCTTTTTTCCGGCCTTACCCCTGGTTACCGGCAATCCCATCTGCTTATTTTCGCTCGAACCGCCGGTCTTGCTAATCAAATTAGTCAGGTATTTTATGCCGTTAGTTGGTCACATTCGGTCCCTAAATAGGTTTCAGAAATTTTGACAGCCCCGCCCTGCATTGAGGGGTCTTTTAGGTTAATGCATTTGTAAACTGGAATTTATTCTCAAATTGGAGATAATTTTCTCCCCATTGCCCGCAAACCGCAACCTGAGTCCTTCAATGATGAACAGTCAGATCCGTGTTGAATTTCCAAGGCGTATGAGACGCATGTACTTGCCGTTGCTCATCGCGACAGCTTTTTTGTTTTCAGCAATATCCACGACGAGCCATGCACAAACCACAACCTGTTATGGTGTGACCATGCCGGATGGATTCACAAATGAGAGTACAAACTTCGTCCTCAATGGAATGGGTTTGCGCCGGGCCAAAGTTCTGGCTTTCACCGTGAATGTTTATGTCGCCGGTTTGTATCTGACAAAGAAATCCGGCGATGCCGCTCAAATTATCGAAACGGATCAGCCGCGTTACATCGTCATGTATTTCCTGCGGGACGTCAGTCGCAAACAGATCAGGGATGCTATCGAAGAGTCTTTTCGTCGCAATGCCGGTGAACGGATTTCAGCGATGAAACAGCAGATCAATGAGTTCCTCAAATCCCTGCCTAACGTCAAACAGGGACAGACTTTGTCGTTTTCCTACATCCCCAAGGCGGGGACAACGGTGATTCTCGAGGGTAAGGAACGCGCGCGTATCGAAGGGGCTCAATTTGCCTCGGCACTCTCGTCCCTGTTTCTCGGCATTCCGCCAAATCGCAGTTTGAAAGCGGGAATGCTGGGACAACAATGTTGAGTAAAATCAACAACTAATCCGTAAATAGACTGATAGCTTCAATGCGTAGCCGGTGTTGCCGCGGGCAACTAAATGGTTCTGCGCCAATTTACTGACATAATTATTGTCGATCATTCACCAATGCGGCGAACAGATTGATTCCATTGAAATGATCGGATTAAAGGACAAGCTCAAAACATTTGCACGACCGGATGAATTGCCGGTGACAGATGAACTTGAGCCCGTTGCCAACGATTATCGGGACTCGGCCAATCAGAATCTCATGGTCCGGCAACCGGAAGAGCAGATCGATACAATTGTCAGCATGGATGTTATCTACTCCGGCAACCTTATGACCAAAGGGATCGTAAGTGTCGAAGGCGTCGTTGAAGGGGATATGAACTGCGAGCAACTGATGTTACTTCCCAGCGGTTCCATCCTGGGAGCCGTTGTGGCGCAGCAGGCTATACTGGCGGGGCATGTGCGCGGCAATATCTTCGCCGACCAGGTCATGGTCAAATCCGGTGCCCATATTGAAGGCGATATCTACCACAAGGAACTGTCTGTCGAATTTGACGCGGTTTTCGAGGGACGTTCCCATGTTCGGCAATTGACGGACGGTCCTTCCTGATTGGTGCGGCCTCCGGGGATCGCCTGCTTATCCCACTGTAAATCTCTCCAAATGCTGTTCTGAGGGTTCGAAGCCAAATCCCGGCGCATCGGTCACTGATATATGTCCTTTGTCGATCTGCAGCGGATTATCGACCAGATCGGCCGCCAAATACTGGTTGGTGATGCTTACATCCCAGTTGAGTTGCGGCAGAACCAGTGCGAGATGAGCGATCATCGAGCTGCCAATCGTCGTATCGGCTATTTTTCCGGCAAGATTGATATTCATACCCAGTTCCTGCATTAGGTTTGCCGCTTCCAGCACGGGGTAAAGGCCGCCGAGTTTTATCGTCTTGAGACTGCCTCCGGATGCCGCACCTGCTTCATGGTGACGGCGAATATCTTCTATCGAATGCAGGCCTTCATCTGCCCCGAGTGGTATCGACGCTGCTCGGGCGCAGGCCTGCATGGTCTCCAGATCATGTCCCGCTACCGGTTGCTCGAAAAAGTCCAACCCGGCATCACCGGCAGATTTGGCAAAGGTGAGCGCGTCATTTTCTTCATAACCCTGATTCGCGTCTGCCGAGATCCGCTGTTCGGGACCGAGGGCCTGGCGAACGGACCGGCAACGCGCCAGGTCAGATTCGGCACTTCCAACGCCCACCTTGACTTTAAAGGCGACAAATCCCAGATCCGCGAGTTTCAGGGCATTTGCCGTTTCATTGTCTTGACCTGCGCCGGCAATCATA
>JANQOC010000602.1 GCA_028279265.1 Hyphomicrobiales bacterium | reverse complement strand
GGCTGGAAATCGGCTCTGCCTTCGGGACGCTCGCGCGGGATCGCGGTGCACAAGTCATTTAACAGCTACGTTGCCCAGGTGGTTGAGATCTCCCGTGACGGTGATGCTTACAGAATTGAAAATGTAACATGCGCCGTTGATTGCGGCATCGCGGTCAATCCCGATATTATCAAGGCACAGATGCAAAGTGGAATCGGCTATGGTCTCGGGCATGTTATGCGCAATGAAATCACCCTGGACGAGGGTGAAGTTCAGCAGCAGAACTTCCCGGACTATGAACCCCTGCGCATTGGCGATATCGCGCGCATCGATGTTCATATTCAACAATCGGACAAGGCGCCCACGGGAGTCGGGGAACCGGGCCTGCCCCCTTCGGGTCCGGCCCTGGCCAATGCCATCGCCGCCAATGGACCGCGGGTAACGCATCTGCCGCTCATTACGAACGGCGTTGAATTCGCGTAGATCCCGTTGACACGACTAAATTGGAACCCGCCGATATTTCTGAATTTGTACCGGAATATCGGCGGGCCCGTTAAAAACTGCAGGAATTCAGGCCACCTGTAGATCTTTCCCGCTCTTCCTCTCCAAGCTCAGAATTTTACGTGGTGCAAATATCGGTACCGGGTTATTGCCCCTGCGAGATTGATAGATATGCAAGGGCTCCCAATCCCTTGAAACAGGATCGGCGAGAGCGCCGTTCACCAGGATCCGTTGTTGAAGGAGGTTCGTCAGCTCTTCCAAGGGCGCGGCTTCATTGGCCTTCGGGCCGGTAACGGTGAACTCGATGCGTTCCGAACATTCCGAAGTCGATCCTGCCGAGAGATATGTATTTTGATTTCAATGATACCCCTGTACTATTCTGAAGGATGTAATGTTCTGACGGAATAAAAACCATTATGTCCGTGTGCCATTCTATTGTCGCGTTCCAGCGATCGACGAGATAAGGAGTTCCAGTGACAGCCCCCTCGAACCTGGTAATTTTTTTGACGGACAATCACACCCGCGCCTTTCTGGGCGCCGCCGGTCATCCGACAATCGAGACCCCGCATCTCGACAGCATAGCGGAAAACGGTGTCCGGTTTACCAATGCCTATTGCGTCAGCCCGCTTTGTTGTCCGTCCCGGGCCGCAATTGCCACGGGGCGCTATCCCCACGATACCGGGTATTGGGACAACGCACTGGCCTATGATGGCCGTGTTCCCTCCTGGCATAAACGTATCAGGGAACAAGGGCATCAGGTGGCGTCAGTCGGCAAGCTCCATTACAGATCACCCCGGGACGATAACGGGTTTTCAGAAGAAATCGTTCCCCTGCATATTGTCGAGGAGAAGGGGGCCCTTGTCGGTCTTCTGCGAGCTACGCCGGAAGGCATGCCCCAGCGTTCGGGACACAAGAAAATTTATGAAAATTCCGGTGTCGGCGAGGCGGATTATCAGATCTACGATCGTGACATAACCCGCCACGCCATTGACTGGCTGCAGCGCAATGGCACCGCCCATGACAAGCCCTGGGTCCTTTTGATCTCCTATGCAAGCCCGCATCCGCCCTTTTCGGTACCGGAAAAATACTGGAATAAATATCCTCTGGATGAGGTGCCCATGCCCATACAGTGGCGTAAGGATGAACAGCCCGAGCATCCCGCCACCCAATATCTCTCCTGGATGAACAGGTTCGAGGAGGATCTGGATGAGTATTTCATCCGACGCGTGGTTGCGGGCTATTGCGGACTGATTTCCGTCGTTGACGACCAGGTGGGCGAGGTCATGGGGGCCATGGATGAACTGGGCCTCATGCAGACGACACGGATCATCTATACCAGCGATCATGGTGAGGCTGCGGGTCATCACGGTATCTTCGGCAAGGCAAATCATTATGAGCACGCCCTGGGCGTGCCTTTCCTGATGTCCGGCGCGGGTGTTCCAAAGAACAGGGTTGTCGAACAGATCTCCTCCCACGTGGATCTGTTTCCGACCATTGTGGAAACCGTCGGCGCTGAATTGGCTGAGGAGGATAAGACCCTGCCCGGCAGGTCTTTGTGGCCAGCGATAAACGGAGACGAACAGGAGACAACAGCTTTTGCCGAATTCCATGCCATGGGTGCGCTCAATGCGGGATTCACGTTACGCAAGGGGGATCACAAACTTATCTACCACGTGGGTATGCCGCGTCAGCTCTTTGACCTAAGGTCCGATCCTTTGGAGGAAAGAGATCTAATGTTGAACGGCGATGCCGCCGGTCTCGCCGATGCCCTTGAGGCCGACCTCAGGGCTATCGTTGATCCCGAAGCCGTGGATGCCCGTGCTAAACGGGACCAGCTCGAACATGCAAATAAATTTGGCGGGGTGGAGGAAGTGCGCAAGGCCGGTGTCTTTTCAGC
>JANQOC010000593.1 GCA_028279265.1 Hyphomicrobiales bacterium | reverse complement strand
CTGGTCAGACATCTTAGATTTTTTGATTTCAAGGGCCTGAATAATGCATCGATTCTGTAGTGCTCCGCGATGCAAAAGCATGAATGCAATCTTGCTTTCCCTTCAAAACCTATTGCTTCATTATTACGGTTTTGTGTCAAAACAGTCGCGATTAAAATGCAGACCGCAGAATTTTAAGGATCGGTGCGTTTGGCTAAATGTAGGAGGAGCAAATAATCGAGGGACACAGCAAGAGAGCCGCCACTATGTGACGGCTCTATATTCAGATTAATGCTCTTTCAATTAAGCAGCTTTCTTAAGCGCCCGCTTCGCTTTTTTGAGCTTTGAGCGTTGCTTGCTGATTGTCTTTGAACGGCTTTTGATTTCTTTCTTAAGCTTCTTGACTTTTTTGTTTGCCATGAGACTGGCCTCCAATTTAGATTTTACAAAAATGCAACCGGACGCTTCCGAACATCAGTCGGAATTTTTAGCGTGGAGTTTCATGAACTCCCTGATGAATTTTCGGATTTCCCTGGCCGCACTACTATCGAGTTGTTCACAGACCGACACGAAATCATCTCTTTCCTGTCCATTGATCCGGATAACCAGCTGACTGTCTTTCGCCTGCTTTTTCTTTCTTTTTTTCCGAACCGACAATTTAGAGTTTAATCCCGTATCTGCCTGATGTGCACATACATTGTATATACATTTACGAAAGTCAACAAATCGCCTGACCAAATTTTGTGCAGTGCCGTAACGTGCAGATATTGCAGGGTTTTACAGCCTCATTTTACGTCAGGTGTGGTGATAAGCTGTGGAATAAGCGGTACAAACAACTGCAGTGACAGGTGAAATTCGATACTACTTAAGCGTCTCAAATATCACGAATAAACAACAAACCTGCACGAATCGTGATAACATGAAAGTGCAAATCGGTTCTGTCGGGCACTAAAGGAATTGATTTGTGCAGCGTTGCGTTTGGACAAGAAAGCAACTCTGACAGCGGGGGCGGGCAAATGAATCCCTATGAATGGAACAGTCAGCTATCACGCACCAGCCATTGTAAAATCGGGCGCGTGCGGCTGAAAGGTGGTGCGCAATTGCACTTGATCAAAACGCGCACCAGCGAGATCTCCGAACAAATTTCCGGATTCATAGAAATGGATGCCGGATACCTTGCTGATGCCACCGAGCAATTGGCGGGATATTTCATGGTCACCTGGGATCGCTCAAAACGTGTCAAGTTTGAGGGATTTCACAGCAATGAACTCGTCTCGTTGAGTTTTGAAGAGTTGTCGCTGCTCCTTAATGAAGCCAGTTCCCGCTGGATACTTCAGTCCATTGTTGAAGAAGTTCAAGATGACGACGCTGATGGTGAAATGACAGAAGACTGAATTCCCGTCATCGCACAGAAGACGCGCTTCGGATCGATAAGCCGACCGTCCTTTTGTCCGGACCGGAGAAATCTCACTGAAAATATTGTGTGCCGCGGCAGGTGCCGGCGCTTGGCCAGCGGAAATTTGAAAGTCTGCAGAACTACAAAAGCGACAATAGCGCGGGTCAATAGCCGCGCTCTTTTTCCAATTCGTCAGCCGATTTGAAGTGAGACTGGTAGCGAACAGAGATCGGCGCGACTTCATAAAAAGTTGCTTTGTAGGATGGACGCTCCTTAATGCGTTGCCACCAGGCCGACATTTCGGGGAGCGCATCCCAAAGGGATGCGTAACCGAGATCCTCCATTCGATCGATTAACGGGGTAACTTGTGCATCGACAAGAGTGAACTGCTCGCCCATGATCCAAGGTCCCTGATTATCAGATAAGGAATTTTCAATTCGCTCGCATGTCTGTTGGATTTGAAACTTTGCATAATCAATTTCCTTTTTTCCAAATCCCTTTTGCGTCATGCGTTGATAGAATTGTTTCCGCAAAGGCAACCTTTCCGTATGAGAGGCGAAGTCGTCATCGCTCGTCTGCGCATAGCGCATGGGCGCCAGAAGATTCGAAAAACTCGGAACACGAACGGCAACTGTCGGCACCTCATCAATGTATCGCATCCAGGCTCGGGCACGTGCCCGAGACACGATGTCGGACGGCAGCAGCGGTGGATCGGGAAATGCTTCATCGAGATATTCCATGATTGCCGATGACTCGATAAGAATATTTCCATTGTGGACGAGCGTCGGGACAACGCCATTGGGGTTCAGCTTAAGATATTCAGGCGTCAAATGTTCGAATTTTCCCAGATTGACCTCATGCTCGATCCAGTCTTTTCCCCGCTCCGGCAATCCCTTTTCCGCCAGGGTCAATCGTACCTTCTGGCTGCAAGTGGAATGAGCGGTGTGGTAAAGTTCCAGTTTCATATGAATTGCTCCAAGCATTGTCCCGTAGGTTTAGTTCGGCTTGTGCCTGCATTTTGCGGGGGCGGGAATATCGGTGGTGATAGGCACATCCTATACACAGAAGGGCCGAGGATAAAGGTCTCTCCGAGCCATTCCGAGAGGTTCCTCCGATTTTAGACTGACATAGTAACTCAGAGATCATGCGATCAATTGCGCTAGTGCGACGAGTGTTTTCTCGAAGTCATCTTGCGAGGTTCTCCAGACTTAAAACAGCGGATGCAGAAGAATGGATCGAATGTAGTCGCGCATGACATTGTTTCCCGGAACGACAAAAAGCACGCGCAGGCATCCGCAAAACTCTCCATATCAGGATTATTCTTTTAACAGTGATATATTTTCAATTCACCGATCCCTAAATGCGTGACATAATAATCGGTGGTGTGGACAGGGTGTGGAGCGCGATTTGATGCGAATTATTATTTCTTTGATCGTATTGCTTGTGGCCAGTATCGAGGTCCAGGCAGCGAAATTCAGTGTCGTTTTGGCTGAGAGCTCGAATAAGGTTTTAACCCTGAGAATGGAGGGGGTGATTACACCTCGCGACATCGAGGATCTGAGATCTCTGGTCAAGAAATATCCAAGACAGAAATATCGGCTTTATCTTTCTTCTGAAGGAGGCAGTCTCGGCGGCGGAATGAGCATAGGCTGGTACATCAAAGATCTGGATTTCATAACTATTGTGGAAGATGTTTGCCATAGCAGCTGTGTTTCTGTTTTCTTCGCCGGTAATGAGCGTCGCCTGATGCCGGGCACATCAATCGGTGTAAATCTTCCAAAGCCTGCCGTTGATGATTCAAGCGGCGAAATCATGAACGTTTACTTCAAATACTGGACAGCAATCGGCGCTCCAGTGGCGATATTTGCCGATCTTCGCAAAACGCCTGCCAGCGCCATGTACCGTCTTTCGCATCGGCAATTGGAACAATACGGCGTTATCGAGCACTATCGCGAGTCACCCGCTCATTCGCGGTTTTTCCGATAGTCATTTCGGAAACACGGCTTGTAACGGTGAATTCCCGTTCTCGGCAAACTATCGAGACGTGTCGCTGAGCTGAAGCGATTCGACAGTGCGCAATTCGCAGTGCGTTCGCAGTAATGTGTTTAAGACTTCAAGATCGTTGACGACCTCAATGGGGTCGCGCTCAAGCGCCTTGCGCAAGGAGTCCTTCAACCATTCGCTATTCGCTGGATGATTTAAGACGAAGTCGATCCGGCGTTTCGCTTCTTTCATATGGTCTTCGTTATTTTCAAACACAGTGATTTCTCCTTCTGTTATTGGTAAAGTTCGAAAGTCTTAAATTGCTCGCCAGTCCGGGACCGAGGTCGCTTTCTCCGTAACTGTCTTGACCCATGAGTTTCTCCGAAAAGGCATCGGATGAATGACTGAGTAATGTCATGCGACGGCATCCAGTTGGCGGACGGATGGCGGAGTCCCGACGGGTTCCCATTGAAGATTGCCGACATATCGGTAGGCCAGGGCGCCGCTATTATCTATCTGCAACAAGTGTAGCCAGCGATTGTCAAACAGGGCCCGTACATCCGGATGCCGGTTTAAGACATTGTTCATGGCTTCGATAGGCGCTTCAATGCAGACGGAGAGACGAAGCGGATCGTGGACATTCGTTTTGCCGTCATGCACCGATTGCCAGGGCAATCCGCCGCGAAGCAGGCCGCCATTACCTTCGAATACCCCGAAGCCGCCGACGACATTGTGCAGAAGTTTATTGCCCGAGCCGAACGTATCCGGTGCGACTGTCGATCCGTAATATTGCAGGCTAATCCAGCTCGCCACCACGACAGGCGCGGTCATTATGAGCTCGAGAACTTCAAAACCGTTTTCGCTGTCGGGCTGGCTATCATAGTCGTGCAGGAAAGCACG
This sequence comes from Hyphomicrobiales bacterium, assembly GCA_028279265.1. GTDB lineage: Bacteria > Pseudomonadota > Alphaproteobacteria > Rhizobiales > CAYWUX01 > JANQOC01. The sequence goes on along the minus strand of JANQOC010000593.1, from coordinate 1,230 downwards.
GCCGCCGAGGTTACGGTTCGTCGTACGTCCGCGGGGGGCGGCAACAAAGAACTTGCAACCGGCGAGAGCCCATTCGGGTCGCACTTCGGCCCAATTCTGGGAACGGGCGGCAATGTCGCTTTCCCGGCGCGCGCCAGGCAAGCGCAAAGCACGCTCGGTTCGCGTAATTTTACCGGCCTCGGCCAGCCACCGGCGCGCCTGGTCCAAATCGGCTTTGTGATCCTTCGATTTTTTGTCCCCGTCGAATAGGGTCACCCTGTCCGTGGTTGTGTCGTGCAGTGCCGCGACAAACAGCACATCATCGGGTATGGTGATGCCGTAGTCCACGAGTCCTGCCCGCACATTTCTATCATTCAGGAGAGACGCCAGAAGTCGCGCGTTCACTTCACCCGAATATCCACCACAAGCCCCGCAATGCAGGCTGCTCGCGTGCGGGTTATTGACGACATTGGCTCCATGGCCAACAAGCAGTACCAACCGGGAAAAATCGCTCGTGAGGGACATGGCGCGCAGAACAGTCGCGGCCATTTCGATCCGGGCTTTGGGTTCCGGTTCCGGGTTAAAGCGGGGGGCGGGATCGGTCGGCCCCGGCTTACCGTTAAATCCTAGGGCGTCACGCACGAGTTTGCCGACATAAACGGGGCCCATCGCTTCGACAAAGGCGAAGGATGAAACTGCCGCGAGTTTAAAACGTCCCCAGGCCCGTGTCGCGCGTGCTTTGAAACGAGATGATTTATCGGTGCCTTCGTCTTCCGGTCCGCCTGATGATGTTGTTACTGTCGGGTTAAGTAAAACCGGCAGGCGAAGTTCATTGGTGTCGGAGGCAAAACGCCGATGTTTCGCGAAAACACCGAAGAAACCCGCAAAACCGAACGTACGGATGGATGAATTCACCGTTTCGAGGGATCGGCGGAATACTTCAGAGCGCACATCGATGCAAAATACGGCCTGGAGTGCAGAACGTTCGCGGACGGGTTCGGTCGCGTCCGACATTAATGTTTCGGCTAGACCGCGCTGCGCCGCTCGTTCGGCGGCTTCCTGTAGGACCGCGCCCACAATTTCGGCCTCGCCAGGGGCAACAGGGCGTTCGTGCTCGTGACAGACCGTTTGCCAGTTTTCCGAGATTTCTGATTCATACCTGTCGAAAAGCGCTTCTTCCCAGAGGAGCCGGATCGCCAGCAAGTCAGCAATTGTCGAATCCGTATCTTCGCCGAGTTCCGCTTTCCACAA
>JANQOC010000579.1 GCA_028279265.1 Hyphomicrobiales bacterium | reverse complement strand
AAAAAGTTCGGATGGCAAAGCTTGCCGGCAATCGGTGACGGTCCGGCATTTGCAGAAATCAGGAACTTACCGCCATCGAGGGCCGACTTTCGCGACGCCAGGAGAACGTGGGACCAGATATAGCCGGCAATAAAGGGAACATCGTCCTGTTTGACGAGTTTATCGGTTTTCTGTTTGCCAATTTCCGGTTTGAATCCATCGTCTTCAAAAATGATCCTGACGTTTTTGCCGGCCATTTTGCCCCCCATATGCTCGACGGCCAGGTTGACCGCATTTTGCATCTGCTTGCCGATCACGGCGGCGGGGGTGGTCAGGGTCGTTACAAATCCGATTTTTATGTCTTCCGCAACCGCGGGACCGGCAAATCCCAGGGTTCCTATAGCGGCGATTAATGCGAGCTTTTTCATAGCGAAGAATTTCCTCCAAATCCTAGTCGGGTGCTGTTTTATACTGAAGCTTTCCGGTTCTCTATCCGTCCAAACTAGAACAAACATCTACCCCGGAGCAAGACCGATGTTGCGGGAGATTAAATCAGCGTAAATTGCGAAATATTGGGGACAAAAACCTCGGAACCTCGATCAGACTTCTATGGTCTGGAATGAAAAATTCCGCGCCAGCTTCTCGCGGCCGATATAACCACGGCAGTTCGCGATTACGGTTGTCTCACCAATTTCGACGGACTTTCGCACATGGGTATGGCCGCAGATCCAATATTTGATCTGGGGATGCTCAAGGATAAGCTTTTCCAGGTCGGAAACGAAGCCGCCATCGAGCTTGTGTCCGGCAAGAAACATGTTGAGCATTTGCCGGGTCGGACCATGATGGGTCACAACGATGGTCGGTTGACCGGGATGAGCGGCCAGGGTCTCTTGGATGAAAGTCCGGGCCCGCTGAAACTCCGCGATGGCATCGTGAGGCGTAAAATTGCGCAGAACCGGATTGCCTGCCTCATCTGTGCACTTTTTGCTGATCAGCTTGAAGTCGTTGAGACGCCGACCGACCGTCTCGATGCAGCCCGGGTCCTGTCCGTCAAAATCGCTCCAGAGCGGTGTGAATATGAGCAGAACATCGCCAACCATGGCGGTACCTGTTTCGAAGTAGGTCGTGCGATACTGCCCAACATCTCCCACATGTCTGCGCAGCAAGGTATGGGCCTGGTCGAATTCGCAGCCATAGGGTTCGTGATTGCCGCCGATCAGGAAGGTCTGCTCGAATTTTTCACCGACCTCCTGAAAGAACTGCTCGAAGCGTTCCCTGCGTTCGAGATAGGATGCCTCCTGCCGTTCCGGATCAAAGCACTTAGCCACAACGATGTCACCGGCAAGCAGTAGGACATCACCTTCTGGGACGGGCACATCAAGTGCACCCATTTCCAGATGCAGATCGGAAGCAAAATGGAACTTCAACGAACGGATCCTTTTCGAATTGAATTCTGTCTGCTATTCATAGAGCCGGTTGGCGATTTCGGGTTAACCATTTCAGGTTTTACGTGTTGTTATCGTTAACGACAACTGGTGTTATAGCGTCAAAAAACGGGTCGGGTGAACGATAATGAAATCTGTTGACGAACGGATTGGCCAGCTTAATCGGCAAATTCATGAGGGGCGGGAAGAAATCGACATGCTTAACCGGCAGGTAGATCAACTCGTCGAGTCCCAGGGAAGCTTTTCCAAACTTCACGAACTTCTCTCAGACATCACTAAAAAAGAAATTTATCTCCGTGGCCTCAGGCTGCAATATAAACAAGTTTGCAGAATGAAACAGACAGGCACGCCACGGCGGCTTCTGAATTCCAAGGCTTCAATTATAAATATTGAATAATCGCCTGCGAACCAAACCGGCCTGACC
>JANQOC010000576.1 GCA_028279265.1 Hyphomicrobiales bacterium | reverse complement strand
AACCGCCCTGCCGGTATCAATTTGCTCGACTATGGTTGCATGCGCGCGTTTCCGGTCAAGTTTGTGCAGGGTGTGATTGATCTCTATCAGGGACTGAGGACCGACAACCGTGATCTAATTGTTCATGCCTATGAGACATGGGGGTTTTCGGGCCTGTCCAACGATTTGATTGATATTTTGAATATCTGGGCGAATTTCATCTATGGCCCCTTGCTCGAAGATCGGGAAAGGTCCCTCGCGGACGGGATAAGTCCCGCCGAGTATGGACGGTCTCAAGCCTTTCAGGTGCACAAGGGGCTGCGGGAAAAAGGTCCGGTCACCGTCCCGCGCGAGTTCGTATTCATGGATCGGGCGGCCCTCGGACTGGGGGGCGTTTTTCTACATTTGAACGCCAGATTGAATTTTTATCGCATTTTTAATGAGTACATTGAAAACTTTGATATGGATGTTCTTTCGCAACGTCAGAAAGCGGCTTTCGAAAAGGCCGGAATGCAGCAACCGCAGCCAGAATCTGAACTCTGACAGCCAAAGTCTCCGGCTAACTGCTTTTCAAACCGTATCGGTCATTCCCAGAGATGCTGAAATTTCATATGGGAATGGAAAATTCTGCCCTGAAACTTGTGCGTCAAAGCGACCGCAAACCATAAATAACTTTGCGGTCCAGCTTCCCTTTGCTATACGAAGAACTGAAAATGACGGGGTTACCCACGATTTTGATTTGAACAACAGCGGAGCAACCGCCTTATGAGTGTTGATCTTTCAGAAAGCCACTCGGCGATGGATGTCGAAGAGCACGAAAAAAGTTATGGTTTGTTTGTAGCGCTTACCAAATGGGGAACCATTGGATGCGTAGTATTGCTTATTCTAATGGCGATATTTTTACTCTAGAACATACGATCCTTGACGCGGGGCGGATGATGCGGCCGCTTTTGGCAGACGGGAATGCCGCTGATCCTGTTTAATTCCATTTCTCGGTTACTCTCCAGACTATGAACCATTCAAGTTTTAGAGGTCCAGACGGAGCCATCAATGACTAAACTCGCTGTGCTGGCGGAATCAGCACAAGAGCCGCGGGTCGCCCTTTCCCCCGATGCGGCAAAAAAATATATCTCCCTCGGATGTGACGTCGTCGTTCAGGCTGGCGCCGGAGAGCGATCCCATTTTTCTGATCAGGATTTTCAGGACGTCGGTGCGAAGATTGCCGCAACTGCGGATGAAGCTTTAAGCGGTGCCAATATCATACTGAAGGTGCGTCGTCCCGAAGCTGACGAGATCGCAAAGCTCCCGGGCGATGCCATTGTCGCGGCGATGCTGGATCCGTTCGGCGACCGTAGTGGGCTGGAGCAGCTTGCTGGTGCCGGCGTGACCAGCTTTTCCATGGAATTCATGCCCCGCATCACCCGCGCGCAGTCGATGGATGTCCTGTCTTCGCAGTCGAACCTTGCCGGCTACAAGGCGGTCATTGATGCCGCCGCCTATTTCAACCAGGCCCTGCCGATGATGATGACTGCGGCAGGGACCGTTCCTGCGGCGAAAGTCTTTGTCATGGGCGCCGGTGTTGCCGGTCTGCAGGCGATTGCAACGGCAAGGCGGTTGGGCGCAATTGTAACGGCAACGGATGTGCGCCCGGCAGCCAAGGAACAGGTGGAATCGCTGGGAGCCAAATTCATTGCCGTCGAAGACGAAGAGTTCAAGGAAGCCGAGACCGCGGGCGGATATGCCAAGGAAATGTCCGACGAATACAAGAAGAAGCAGGCGGAACTTGTTGCCGATCATGTTAAGAACCAAAATGCCGTGATCACAACGGCTCTCATCCCGGGCCGTCCGGCACCGGAACTTATTTCCAAGGCGATGGTTGAAAGCATGCCCGCAGGCGCCGTGATCGTCGATCTGGCGGCGGAGCGGGGCGGCAATTGTGCCGTTACCGAACCCGGCAAGACCGTCGTTCACAATGGTGTTTCGATCATGGGGCCCCTGAACCTGGCCGGTGATCTGGCGGTCAATGCCAGCTCCCTCTATGCCCGAAACCTTCTCGCATTCATTACGACAATGATTGACAATGAGAAGGGTGAACTGGCGATCGATTGGGAAGATGAAATTATTCAGGGAACGCTGGTGACCCGAGACGGGAAAATCGTGCATCCGGCACTGACGAAGGAAGGTGCGTGATGAGAAGCTCACGAAAACGAATGTCCCTGTTGGCACTATTTGTTTCGGGATTCCTGGCATTCATGTTCGCTCACAGCGACATCGTTATGGCTGCTGGTGAAAATGCGCCGCAGGTCAGCCCGTTTGTCTTTCAATTCTCTATTTTCGTGCTGGCTATATTTGTCGGCTACTACGTGGTCTGGGCCGTGACCCCGGCCTTGCACACTCCGCTCATGTCCGTGACCAATGCCATCAGTTCCGTCATTATTGTCGGAGCTTTGCTCGCGGTTGGCGTCGAGGCCGTGGAAGGCGATGGTGGCGGTAGCACGGGACTGGCTAACTTTTTCGGTTTTATTGCTTTGATTCTTGCCGCGGTGAACATCTTTGGCGGCTTCCTGGTGACCCAGCGAATGCTCGCAATGTATAAGAAGAAGGAGCGGTAACGATGACTGCAGATCTTGTTGCACTGTTGTATCTCGTTTCCGGGGTCCTGTTCATTCTCGCTCTAAGGGGGCTTTCGTCGCCGGAATCTTCCCGACGGGGTAATGCGTTTGGCATTGTCGGCATGGCCATCGCCATCTTCACGACGCTGTTTATTGCCGCCCCCTCAGGATTTCTTTCATGGTTGATGATCCTTGTCGGTCTGGGAATCGGCGGCGCTATCGGTGGTATCGTGGCACAGCGCATACCGATGACCGCCATGCCGCAGCTGGTTGCCGCTTTTCACAGCCTTGTCGGACTGGCCGCGGTACTGGTTGCCGCTGCGGCGATCTATGCGCCGGCATCCTTCGGTATAGGGCAGGTTGGCTCCATCGCCAAAGCAAGCCTCTTTGAAATGTCCCTGGGAGTCGCCATCGGCGCAATAACGTTTACCGGCTCTGTCATTGCTTTTCTGAAACTCGATGGCCGCATGTCCGGTGCGCCAATAATGCTGCCGGCGCGTCATATCATCAATATTGGATTGGCTTTACTACTTGTGATCCTGATTTGGCAGCTGGTCGCAACCGAATCCCGGACCATGTTCTGGCTGATCGCCATTGTTTCTCTCATCATCGGGGTGTTGATTATCATACCCATCGGCGGTGCGGACATGCCGGTAGTTGTCTCCATGCTGAACTCCTATTCAGGCTGGGCGGCAGCCGGTATCGGGTTTACGCTGGGCAATTCGGCCCTGATCATAACCGGCGCTCTGGTTGGTTCGTCAGGCGCTATTCTTTCCTACATCATGTGTAAGGGCATGAACCGCTCGTTTATCTCCGTGATCCTGGGCGGTTTTGGCGGCGAAACCGCTGCCGCCGCAGGGGGCGACGGCGAGCAAAGGCCGATCAAGCAGGGTTCTGCGGATGATGCCGGCTTCATGCTCAAAAACTCAAGCAAAGTGATTATCGTCCCCGGTTACGGCATGGCCGTTGCCCAGGCCCAGCACGCGTTGCGGGAAATGGGAGACGAGCTGAAAGCCGCTGGTGTTGAGGTCGCTTATGCTATTCACCCCGTCGCCGGTCGCATGCCGGGACATATGAATGTGCTGCTCGCGGAAGCTAATGTTCCTTACGATGAAGTCTTTGAATTGGAAGACATCAATAATGATTTTGCCCAGGCAGACGTTGCCTATGTGATTGGCGCTAATGACGTGACCAATCCGGCGGCTGAAGATGATCCATCGTCTCCCATCTATGGAATGCCCGTATTACAAGTATGGAAGGCCAAAACGGTAATGTTCAATAAGCGGAGCTTGAGCTCTGGTTATGCAGGCATAGATAATCCGCTGTTTTACCGGGATAATACTCTGATGTTGTTTGGCGACGCTAAAAAAATGACTGAGGAAATCGTCAAGGCTTTATAGATATATTTTTCTCACAAGAGTATTTACTTGAAAGTATCTTGTGTGGCTTCAAGACCCTGATCACGAAAATTGGATCAAATGGTCACATGTTAGCTGTTTAAAATATATGGTAATTGATGTAGTTTCTGCGCCAAGTTTTCAGTACGAGATCATCTAAGGAAATTCACTTCATCTCACGAAAAGACTGACAATCCGGGGGTCATCGACGTTTCGGTTGGATTGTCCGTCGCATTTTCAAGAACTTTCACAAACACAGATAGCAACTGCGGGGACAGTAGTTTGGGCCTTTGGGTTCATGCTGCATTTACCATATTCGGGAGGAGTTTGAGGATTCGGTCCAGAAATCATGTACTCCTGATGAAACGTTCCCGGAAATTTCCGGAAATGTCCTAAAAATACGGGAACACTTTATAGACGATCGGGGCTGGGAACACCCGGATCAGACAAACGCGTAAATATAAAAAGTGTGTTAGGGGCAATATATGCTCACAGTTCTGATTATCTTGGGTGCACTCATGGTGGTTTATGCCATCGTTGCGGTGACCTTGTATATTATTCAGCCTTTGCTGCTTTATTCTCCAGACAAAACCCGTGTCACGCCGGCATCGATCGGTCTGAACAATGTCGACGAAATGGAGATCGAAACACCGGACGGCGAGAAGCTGGTCTGCTGGCATTCCCCAGCCGATCCGGGCTATCCGACAATTCTCTACTACCATGGTGTCAGCGGTAACCTGGCTTCGCGCCGGGAACGCGTTCATCGGTTTACACGCCGCGGCTACGGGGTTTTCATGGCCAGCTATCGCAGCTACTCCGGATCCACAGGCATGCCGAGCCAGGCCTGGCTTATTTCAGACGGGCTGTTTGCCTACGACACCCTGAGATCACTCGGTGTTGAATCTCATAATATCGTCGTTTATGGCGAATCTCTCGGAACGGGCGTCGCCATTCCGGTCGCCGGTAATCGTGACGTCAGCGCCCTTGTCCTTGAGGCCCCTTATACGTCCATTCCCGATGTCATAAGTTTCCGATTTAAGCAGTATCGTATGTTCCCCTTCGGGACGTTCCTGCTGGACAAGTTCGAATCGCGCAAAATCATTCACAAGGTTGACGTTCCCTTACTTGTCATGCATGGCGGTAAGGACGAGCTCATTCCGCTGGAACTTGGCCAGGAGATTTTTGATCTGGCCAATGAACCCAAGGAAATGATGGTCTTTGACACAGCCGGTCACACGGGACTGTTCCGGGTTGGCGCATTCACGGAAATCAGAAAGTTTCTGGAAAAGCACACACCGACACCACGCCCGAAAGTCACCGAACTGCGGCCGCAGAATATCGCCCGGCAAAACCGCGTCTAGATCAGTTTTTTTCGTTGGATCAATGTACGCCTGCTTTGCCGGCGTTCGCTCAAGTGCCCACTTATAGATCGAGTGAAGAGGCGGGCTTAGGGGTCCGTTTTCGGGGAAAGTCGCGTCACGTGCCCCATCTTCCGCCCCGCCCTGATTTCTTTTTTGCCGTATAAATGCAGTCCGCTGGCTTCCTGGCGTGCGAGGTCGGGCCAGCTGTTCGCCTCGTCACCGATGAGATTGGTCATTACCGCATCTGAATGCCGATTTGTGGCCCCCAGGGGCCATCCTGCAATCGCCCGAATGTGATTTTCGAACTGGCTGACGGCACACGCATCCAGTGTCCAGTGACCGCTATTGTGAACGCGTGGTGCAATCTCGTTGACCAGCAGCTGGTCTCCGTCCTTATCCCTGACATGAAACATTTCAACACCCAGCACCCCGATGTAATCCAGTTCCTCGGCGATCCGGCGGGCGATTGATTTCGCCAGCTCCAGGACATCCTCCGGGAGAGAGGCGGGAACCGTTGATGTTTTCAGGATATGGTTTTCGTGAACATTTTCTGCCGGTGTATAAGCGGCAGTCATCTGATCTCGGTTGCGGACAACAATTACGGAAACTTCCCGGTCAAAAGGGACAAAAGCTTCTAAAATCAGGTGGTCGCTGGACAGGTCATGGAAGGCTTTGTCCAAATCCGAAGTCGCTTCAATTTTTGTCTGTCCTTTGCCGTCATAGCCGAAACGGCAGGTTTTCAAAACGGCCGGCGTCTTAATGAGCTCGACAGCCCTGGATAATTCCGCGAGAGAGGACACAGGGGCATATGCGGCGGTTCCGATTTCAATATTGTTGATCGCTGTCTTTTCCGCGAGCCGATCCTGGGCGACAGACAAGGCATGGGCACTTGGTGAGATAGGAACGATCTGCCCGACAGTTTCATAGGACTCCAGGGGAATGTTTTCAAATTCGATCGTTGCCACATCGACAGCATTTGCAAACTCTTTGAGCGCTTTCGAATCGTTGTATTCAGCCACCGTCTGAAATGCCGAGACATCGAATGCGGGCGACTCTTGCTCCGGAGCGTAGATGTGCGCGCGCAAGCCGAACTGGGCCGCGGCCATGGCCAGCATCCGGCCAAGCTGGCCACCGGCGAGAATGCGGACAATTGATCCTGGAGAT
>JANQOC010000569.1 GCA_028279265.1 Hyphomicrobiales bacterium | reverse complement strand
GCCCGCAGGCGAATGAGCGCCGGTAGTTTTGCGCGCTCTCGTAATTGATCCAATGAGCCGAGGGCAACAAATCTGCCCTGATGGAGAATGGCATATCGGTCGGCGACAGTTTGTTGTTCAAACAGGGAATGAGAAGAAAGCAGGATTGTCACCCCTTCCGACTTTAGTTTTTGGACAATGTTGAAAAAGACTTTCTTCAAATTGGGGTCCAGCCCCGTCGTAGGTTCATCCAGCACCAATAGTTTCGGGGAGCCCAGAAGAGCCTGAGCCAATCCCAGTCGCTGACGCATGCCCTTGGAGTAGGTCCTGACAGGACGGCTTTTGGCGTGGTCGAGTTCCACTCTTTTCAGGAGGTGTTCACATTCGTCCACGTTGACGTTTTTTAACCTGGCAAAGTAGCGCAGGACTTCGATTCCGGAGAGCATATCGTAAAGCTGGACATTTTCCGGAAGGAAACCGATCGAGCGGCGTTTTGCAATAAAACTGCTTGAACCGGGATCCGTATCGTCGATCAGAATTTGACCTGAATCCGCTGTTGTCAGGCCGAGAATGAGCTTGAACAATGTCGTTTTACCGGCACCGTTGGGACCTAGAAGCGCCAGGCATTCGCCGGGTTGAAGGTGACAGGAAAGGTCCGTCAGGACCGGCACATGCTTGTAGGATTTGGAAATTCCAATCAGTTCGACACCATAGCCCGTACACGCGCGCCGGATTGATTTTTGAGGATCCATGAGCATTTTTCGGCCTTACTCGATTTTCGTCGCAGCTGCGGAATTCAGTTCTGATAATTCCGGCGTCTTGATTAACGGCGCGCTGTCCGTGACACCACCGGGAAACAGTGACGGAAAAATGGACTGAACCCAGTTAAGCAGCAGGAATGCCGGACTTTGCAGGAGCAATTTGGCCGAGGGATGCCGCCAGACAATCTGATCGACCATGGAGTTTGGTTTGTACGGACGATCCGCAATACCGTCGCCATTGAGGTCATAGGACAGGTTATCGCTCCAATAGTTCCCGAGTCCTCTGACTGACCACTCGATAGAACGTGTTCCGACATATTTCACCTGGGAGCGATTGTTCTGGAATGTATTCTCCGAGATTTGATTGCGCTCGGAACCGGCGGTAAAATGAATGCCGATACCGCATCCTTCAAATACATTTCGGGAAAACTTATTCTTGTTCGCGTTGTAAAAAAATACACATTTTTTTGCACCGCCGGAGACATGATTTCGTTCTATGACGGAGTCATTTGCATAGTTCAACAGTATGCCATGATCCCTGTCGCCCGTGGATCGATTGCCGAAAATTCGGATTTTTCTCGCATACATAATGGCATAGCCGAGATGGTTTCCCTCAGACAGATTATCGCTGACTTCGCTTTCGTTGGTGTACATGTAATGGACGGCAAAACGAACATTTTTGATGTGGTTGTTTGAGAATTTGTTCTGTTTACTGGTTGTGACAAAAATTCCGTCACGTCCCCAGCTGATCGTGTTGCCGGAAACGATTGATCCCGGCGTTCTCCAGAGCTGAACGCCATTGCCGCGCTCGTTCACGCGGAGGGTTCGATCCCCTTCGATTAAGTTTCGGATAACTTTCGCATTGTTTGGGCCTTTCAAATAGACCCCGATGAGGTTGTTCAGAATTTTGTTGTTTTCAACGGTGGCATTGTGTCCCTCGGGGGTGACGAAAACGCCGGAATCTTCGATATCCAGACGCCGCCCCGAATTCCGGATTGTGAGTCCGCGAACAGTCACATCCGGTGCATCAATGGTGACAACCCGGCCTTTTCCACCGCCATCAATGATCGCCGCACCGGTGGATTCCAGAATGAGGGGTTTGTTGATGAGACCGGGGCCCTGATAAAGGCCCGGTTCCAGAATTATTTTCTCGTGGGGTGCGGCGCGGTCGATGATTGTTTGCAATCGCAGACCGTCCGTCCCCACGATGGTCGATGATGATGCGCTCAAGGATGTCGGAATGCCGGCTAGGGTGCCTAACAAGAGCAGGCATCCATGCAGGAGGAAAAGACAAAACCGAGAACGCATCGTCATCATTTTCAGACCTTATGCAGACCTTGGTTCCACAAGCATGCGGCCCCGCATTTCCATATGCAAGGCGTGGCAGAACCACTGGCAATAGAACCAGTGCACACCGGGGCGGTCCGCCTTGAAGGTTACCGAAGCGGTCGCCTGCGGCCCAATCTCGAAGGCAACCCCGTAATTGGCCAGAGTGAAGCCATGGGTCAGGTCATCCACATCATCGGCATTGGTGATGATGATTGAGACCTCGTCACCTTGTTTGACCGTGAACTTCTCAAGGCTGAAGTTCGGCGCGATCGAGTGCATGTAAACCCGCACCTTGTTGCCATCGCGGATGACTTCACTGGCTTCAAACAGGTCGACACCATCTTTTTTGGCCTGCTGCCGCGCTTCGTCCCAGTAAACATCATCCTTGTCCCAGACCTGCTTGGGATTTACGACATCGGCGCGAACGATAATGCAGTCGTGGGGTTCGGCGAAAGTCGGACCGTCATGGACGACCTTGAAGTTATTGCCGGAGATGTCAATGAGCTGCTCGTTCTCGGGTTTCAAAGGTCCGACATTGATAAATCGATCCTTCGAAAATTTATTGAGCGAGACCAGCCAGTTTCCATCAGCCTCCTTGGTTTCACCCATCGACGTATGATTGTGGCCCGGCTGATATTGTACATCCACCTTACCCAGGATTGGATTGACCTTCTTGCCCTGGAAGGCTTCGATGGCCTTTTCCACATTCCATTTGGCAACCTGGCTGTCCAAAAACAGCGTGGTATAGGCATTGCCTTTCCCGTCGAAAGCGGTGTGGAGCGGCCCAAGACCCAATTCAGGCTCAGCGACGATACAGTCGCGGGGCTTGATTTTGTCGTTGAACACGTCCGGCAGCTTTCTTACATCAATGACAGACACGGTCGGCGATAGCTTGCCGTTGATCACAACATAATTTCCGTCAGGCGCGGTGTTGCAACCGTGGGGGCTGTTCGAAATGGGTATGTAGCGGGTGAATTTGGAACCTTTGCGTCCGTCGACCCCCGGCACACCACTAATTTCCTTGAAGTCGCCGGCTTTAACCGCAGCTTCGATACGCTTGATATCAAACACGACGGCCCAGTCCTGTTCGCTGGAAGTCATCTCTTCCAACGTTACGCCTTCCTCACTGTTGTAGCAGGTCGAGAAAGCATAAAGGCCCTGGTAATCCGCATCGCAATTGTCCAGATTGCCATCGACGATCACCTGCCAGGCGACTTTCATGGTGTCTCCATCAATCGCCGAGAAAATGGATACATATTTTTTCGGATCGTCGAGAATCATTCCGTCGTTGGGAATGGGAATCCGGTGCTCACCATTTGCGAAAACATAACCGGTACGCGGAAATTTCTGAGGTCTCAGTCCATGGATATCCGCGGCGTTGGGAACCTCAATAATCTTGTCGCATTTCATTACATCGCAACGAATGCGGGCCACCCGCGTGTTGGCCTTGTCGTTAATGAACAAATATCTGCCGTCATAGGTGCCATCGGTGAATGACATATGGGGATGGTGCGCATCGCCATTGTGAAAGACGCCCCCCTTGTCGGCCAGATACTCTTTTGTTTCCGGCAACATTCCTTCGGTGAGGATCCTGATACTCTCGTTTGTCTGTCCCCATCCGGTTGCACTGCATCGATTGAAGATCGGAATCCTCATGAGTTCGCGCATGGAAGGCAAACCGATGATTCGGATCTCTCCGGATTGTCCGCTCGACCAGAAACCATAGTAATCGTCAAGCTGCCCGGGTCCGACATGAGCTTTGCCGGCTTCCTGAGCGTTGGCTGTTTCCGCGGTCAGCATGGAAGTTGCCAGAGACCCGCCGACTGTGCCTGTCGTTGTTGCCACAGCGGCAACAGCGGCAAGCTTGGCAGGGCCGGTGACCACTTCACGCCTGTTTATTCCCGTATTGTCAGTATTTGTTTTATCCAATTTTTTCATTAGATTTACTCCTATTAAAATTAATTCCTTGCAAAGTATTATTGTTTTTATTGGAGGTAGATGATCCCACCTTGCCGGTGGTGTTCTGAATGCCGAGATCCGTAGAGTCCCGGCTTTTTTGCCGCAATCGCCGCTGTATCACGACGGGGCAGCGGTGTTGATTGTGGTAGACTGTTTGACAGTGCAAACAATAAAGACATTCGTTGGGATTGATTTGGCCTTCCGGATGAATGGCCTGAACCATGCATTCGCCGGCACAAAGCTGACAGGGCGAACCGCAATGTTTGTAGCGCTTCAGCCAATCGAAAAGTCGTATCTTTCCTGGAATGGCCAGCGCCGCACCCAGGGGGCAAAGATATCGACAATAAAATCTCTCAATGAAAAGGCCCGCGGCAATAAGGGCGACAGCGAAAACGACGAAGGGCCAGTCACGGGCGAATTTCAGGATGATTACGGTTTTAAACGGTTCAACTTCTGCAAGTGTTTCCGCCAATGCCAGTGAGTTGAGGGAGATACCAAAGATGATCATGAAGATCATATATTTCAGTGGCCACAACCGTTCGTGGATGCTCCAGGGAATTGCGAACTGGGGAACCCTGAAGTATTTGGCAATGCGGTTGACGAGTTCCTGCAGCGCGCCAAACGGGCAGAGCCAACCACAAAACGCCCCTCGACCCCAGTAAATGAGAGAAGCGGCAACACCGAACCACAGCAGGAAGATCAAAGGTTCCCGCAAGAAGTAATTCCAGCTGAAACCACTCAACAGCGAATTGAAAAATGTCAGGACATTGACAAGCGAAAGCTGCGCATTGGCGTAAAATCCAATTCCGAACAGTGTGAAAATCAGGAATCCGAGGCGTACCCTGTCGGTTAATTGCGGTCTCTGTACCAGCCAGTCCTGGAAAAAGAATATGGCTGTCAAAATCACAAGGGCGATGATGAGAATGACAACTTCAACTGATTTCTGTTTCCACAGCCGCTTCCATAACGGCGTATCCAATATGGAAGAAGAATTTTCAGAGTTCGCGGAAGCCTGCAACGAATTGTCCTGGCTAACGGCAAGAGCAGGTTTTGTTTCTTCAATCCGGAAGTAATCGGAAGGCAGTCTGTAGTCCAAATCAAAAGTCAGAAATGCCTTGTCCCGTGGACCAATCTCCCGCCCCACCAGCAGTTGAATGCGCCAGGGTTCCGTCGGATCAAACTTCACATTTTCAGGTATGCGTAGAAGGGCAATTTCCCGAAACCGGGGGGCGTCCGCCGCCGCGACGCGACTCAGCCGTTTGTACTGCTTGTCACGAAATCTTATCGCACTTTCATTCTGTATCAGCTGGAACCGGTCAAACAGTCCGCCTCTGACAAATCCGGAACCTCGAAAGGAATAATCACCATTTCCCATCAGCAGAAGGGCTTGCTGATTATCTTTCAATCTGTTTTGCAGATTTGCATACTCCCTGTCGCCCAGGAGATTTCGTCCGACAACAGGAATAGAGACGAGCGCGGCCTTGAGGTCGATAAACAAATCATCAGGCGACCCGGAATTGGGAACACTGGCAGCTTCCGGATTTGGGGAATCCTTGAAAGCAAGATTGATGTCTTTGACTGACAGAGTCAGTGAGCGAACCGAGCCATCGCCAAGCAAATCCTGCCAGCTTTTGGTTTCGCCGCTATCAGCCAGGATTTCGACTTTCCTATCTTTCACCTTAGTTGTTAGGGTCGGCTTCAGTCCGCCCAGGCCATAAAGACGCGCGACTTTTGTGCTGGCCCTTAGTACGCTGTCATTGATGACCATGATCGTGACTGTCGCACCGCTAATAATGTCCACATCCGTTGATATTTTTTCGCCGCGGACCAGCTTGACAATGTCCTTGCCGATAAACTCGTCCATCAAGTTCAGGATTTTGGATTCGGGTATTCCAATAAGGACAATCGGCTCATGATGTTCGACAAGTTTCAGGCCGGTAATTTTCCCTTCCATATTCATCCCGACAAGGATGTCGATAGGCTTGCCGGAATATCCGGTTGAGCTGGAAAAATCAGAATTCAAAAAGATAAGGCCGGCCTGTTTTCCATTGGAGAACACGGGAACAATTGCCGGATTGCCCTGCAGTTCTCCCTTGGTCTGGGCACCTGGAACAAGCTGTTGAACGTCAATTTGGGGAAGAAAGGATTTTAGCTGTTTAGCGCAAACAGGTGTTGCCAAAATTGTTGAACCAAGGCAAAGAGCTACAATCAATACTGCAGGCAATCTTGATGGCATAAATAGATTCCAGCCGTGAAATTAAATGACTTATAGTATTTGATCGATGTTATTAGATCCGGCGGAGCAATACGTTGACGTAAATCAAGTTTTTTCTGATTCAATTGAAATAAATTTCGTTTCGATATTTTTGTGTGCAGAGGTTAAACATGTTCAATCCCGGATATTCCGATACATCACATTTGCCATATGAGGATTATGAGCAGTTATATGCTGATGCTCGCAAACAGCTCGCTCACGGATTTGATGAGAAGGCCAAATATTATGCAGCGATCGGTCGAGATGAAATCAGCGAGATTTTCAGAGAACTTTCCGAAACCAATTCGGAGTTTGTAAATGACATCGAAACAGATCCGACAGCCCCTATTTCGGGAGGCAACATTCATGGTTTTGGAATTCATCAACTTGCATCAAGCCATGTAGCGCTGCCCAATGTCAGTTCAAATTACGAGGCCTGGGCGATTGTCGTGCAACAGGAAAGCAATCTGTTTGATTGGCTGTTGGCTGTTGCCGCCCGGACCAAAAACCCAGTCGGGAAACGCTGGTTATTGTCCAAGTGCGAAGAATCCATGGCACTGCTTCGGAAGTTTCGTGTGCAGCGAAGGGCCGCTTATCACACGCTCAAGGCACTTGGACAGGTTTTCGAATTTCCAAGAATGCAACGCATCATTACAGTTGAAGATTTTAGATTTGTTGCAAGAGCGGTCGAGAACTGGTTTGCCGAATATTTGCTGCAAGTCTCGAAAACCCTGCCGGAAATCAATTCCATTGCTCAAGACACAAAGGAATTTCTGACAAATGCGTTCAACGATCTGAACGAAATCGCGCCACCCAAAAATCTGCGTCGCGCATTGCAAGTCATGGAGAAGGCTGCCGACACGCTACAAGCGACGAAAATCACGCGTGTTCAACTGAGCCTGATGACCATGGGAGAAGCGAAACGCGTTTTCGATTATTACGACAGTATTTTTCAATCGACCCAGGATCCCGATATATTGACGGAGTCGCAGTTGATGAGTGTTTTGGCGGTTGAGCGACTGCAAAAAATTCAGCAAGACGTCGGCTCCCTGTCTCGTATAAATAAATGATTTTTCCTGACGGGATCACAGCTTCCTGTGATTATCCGCAGTTCTTTGAGGAATTTCTGGTGCCGGGAAAGAATTGACCCAAAATTTGAACTATTACATGTCAACGAATTACAAGAATACCAACCGAATTTGTTACACAGTTTGTTCCGCAATTAGTTACACAATTTAAAAAAACTAATTGGGCAATATAATCGGCTTGTTTTGCAATTTGAAAGGCCGTGGAAAGGGTTTAATTCCCAAGCAGAATTCTCTTCTAAAATTATTTCAACGCACCCGTTGCTGCTCAAATCCAAAAAAATAGGAGGGCTTCGCAGAATTGATGTGCGAACTTGCCGGTTTAAGGGGGCAGGTATTAATTACCTGACAACGAGAGACAATATCTTAGAATAAAACATTCAGTTTGAATGCTAACCCTGGGAAATTTATCACCTATCGGTTTGCTTATATCCGGCGCTTGCCAAAGAAAACACTGCAGATATGTAAATTGTCCATAGTTACAGATTTCACTAAAATCAAACAAGTCGCATCATTAATACTTGTGAAATACATAAGAATATATAGTGATAATCTAATATCTCCCAATAATATTAAAATATATTGACTGATAGAAATAAATCAATAGTATTAATCATGTTTCTTCATTTGTATATTTAGATTATTTCGCTAATTTAATAATCACCATTATTCCGTTGGCAAATTTTATATTTATTTGCAGGAGATATTAAGATGGACACTCAAAGTATCGGAAGGTCAGAAGGTTAAATTCACAGGTTCCGCGACTCGAGCAGCGAATCAATAATGAGAACTGCTGAAAATTTTGATCTAAGCAATGTCATAATCCGATACAAGAAAGATCATGAGTTAGATTCTGAAACCGCTAGATGTCATGCGCGAGAGTTAAAACGGTTCCTGGTAGTCAGCGCTCTTTATCCAGAAAAAAAGTTCTCGATGTTGGGGCCGATTGATGAATTTTGGCATACGTTATTAGATGTTCTCAAGTGAGTATGCAAATTTTTGTAATGAGATTTCTGGACGCTATATTCATCATGTTCCACATGAGTTGTCTGACGAGGAACGCATCAGTTCTGAAACCATACGAGAATACAAAGAATTCCTATTTGCGTATGAAGATGTTTATAGAGAAGCACCGCCTGCCCTTCTATGGCCTGATCCGGAAGTAAATGGAATTTACGGAATGATGTCAGCATGTGGAAATAGTGGCAGTTGTGGGATGGTTTGAAAAAAATTTTTAATTCATTCAGATTGATAACAAATGATCAGAATGGATGACTTGAAGATTTATTCAAAAAAACACTCCCTTAGCATAACTCTGTAAAATTGCCCCTGGTAGGACAAAGATATTTTATTCATCATCAAGGAGTAAATTTTATTACTACAATAAATTGAGCATCTCCATATGAGAATTTTATTGGCCGGAAAATATCCGCCTATTCAAGGTGGTGTGTCTCGAATGGTATGGTCGAATTGTCAAGATCTTGTCGATAATGGATTGCAAGTAGACGTTGTAACTAATGCATTCGACTTCTCTGATAATATCAAAAGATCAGGTAGATAGGTTTTTTTCCGGTTCTCTCGTAGACGGTGGAAATTGTTGTGTAGTTAAAAGGCCCGAAATTACACGGGAGCTTTCAAGCAAGTTAGAGTTTTTAATTAGCAATCCATCAAAAAGGAACTCAATAGGAATCCATGGTCGCGCTCTATCAAAGTTAATTGAGTCGCAAATTTCCAATAAGAGTCCACTTAGAAATTTTCTAGAAAGTCATTATTTCTAGGTAATAATTGCAATAATAGTATTTGGTTTTTAAAGATTCAATTGATTCGATGCCTCTCCAAAAATTTAACTCTTCTACTCAATTCATAAGGCATTACATAGGACCGCGGCTATCACGGAATGATCGTATTCGATTCTGGCTTACATTGTTGATGGTCGGAATTGTTGGAATATCCAATGCTGTTGTTCCATACCTGTTCAAAAATATAATCGACATTCTATCAGTTAATAATAGTCAGGGAGATCCTCATAGCGGAAGCTTCAATGTATCAGAAATTCTTCGGGTCATGGGTGGGATTGTTATAATCTACATTCTACTTATTCCGTTCAATCGCATTCTTCTTGAATTGAAAATTTTAATATTCAATTCGTTTGAAGTGAGAGCAATGAACGCTGTCCGAAATGACTATTTGAGCCACATCCTATCTCTGCCCCTAACATTTCACCTGAATCGCGCGCTGGGAAAACTAGACGAAAAATTCGGAGCTGCAATGCGCGGTTTTCAATCGGTAATTTCAATTTTATCAAATTTGATTGTCCCGATCATATTTGAACTAGTCGTTGCACTTGTATTGCTGTTAGCCGTAATCGGGCCCAAATATGTTTTGTTCCTTTGCCTGATAACACTACTGTTCCTAACAAATGCAATTATCGGAAACAAATTAATCAAAAATAAACAACGTAAAACCCTGGAGGTTCTAGTTGAAATCAGGGGTCTCGCAAGTGACCTCACACTCAACTATGAAACGATAAAACTATTTAACGGAAAGAACTATGTCCTTGAGGGTTACCGCAAGCAATTAGAAAAATTTGTCGATTTTCAAGATAGTTACAATCTGTACCGTTTTTTGATTGGGCTGACACAAGGTATTTTAGTTGCGTCAACCATAATCGTAATAATGATCATCACCATTTATGATGTTATTGCAGGCCAAATTACAATTGGCAGTCTTGTGATGGTGAATTTATATGCTGTTCAATTGTCGAGACCGATGGAAGGATTAGGAAACGCCTATCGGGATATCAATGCGGGACTGACAGCAATAGAGAAAATGAACGAATTGATGAATTTGCCATGCGAAGAAGTGACAGCACTAAACAATGCCAAATTTCAAAGTACTTTTAATTCGAAAATTCATCAACCGATATCATTGAAACTTGAGAATGTCTCTTATTCATATGAAGATCGAAATCCAGTTTTATCGTCTTTGTCGTTTTCCATAAAAGCAGGTGAACAGATTGCATTAGTTGGGAAAACCGGCGGAGGAAAATCAACAATACTTAGGTTGATCATGGGTCTGCTGAAACTAAAACATGGCACTATTAGAGTAGACGGGATAGATATCAGAGAAATTGGCCTCGAGAAGTTACGTGCGATTATTGCAGTTGTTCCGCAGGATGTCTTTTTACTGAATGCTTCAATGCGTGAGAATATTCGATTTGGAAGACAGGATGCGTCTGACCATGAGATAGAGAAAATTGTCCGAATAAGTGGACTGGCAGATGTTGTTGACTCCTGGCCTAATGGTCTCGAAACGACTGTCGGGGAACTTGGGAATAAACTTTCCGGCGGTGAACGTCAACGTGTTGGCATCGCGAGAGCCCTACTAAAGCGGCCAAGATTTATTATATTTGACGAGGCGACGTCCTCGCTAGATCTACACACGGAACAATCAATATTTAGGGACTTTTTTAAAGTTTCCGATGGCATTACCAAACTCATAATTACACACCGCCTCTCAAACGCGGTTTTTTGCGATCGAATTCTATTCATCGAAAATGGAATTGTTAGAGAAACGGGATCACACTCAGACTTGTTGCTACGAAAAGGCGGATACTACAAATTGTGGAATTCACAGAGTAAAGATTAGTTCTTTAGAAGCAATTTAAGTTAGCAATTAAACAAATTAATTGGATTATTGCTATGACAAGTACTACTCGAGAACAATTGGCACTCGCGCAACCCAGCATAGCTGCACGATTTCAAACGACTTCGCCGACAGTCGAACCCGGGCTCGGCCAAACCTCTTCTTCTCATAATATACCTATAATCTGTTCTGGGGAATAACGTTTCCGACTCATTTCAATCTCCTATAAGAGTTCGAATTAAGTCAGATTCGCTCTATCTGCGTGGATCACTTTTTAGGACCCAGGTCACTGGGTGCAACCTGGGTACTGCAATCCTGCTAAATTCTATTTGACAGTAGGTATACAGCCCATTGTGAATTTAAAATATTCGTTCAACCAAATCCGACAGGACTTTAGCAAGACCGTAGATGGGTAACGCGTTCTCGATTTGCTCTTGAGGTAAACTCGTTGCCAGGCAAATTTGTCTATCTGCAAATCCACATGAGACCAACAGTCCAAAGATACTGGAGATCAGTATAGCAAAGCCCGGAATAAGAAACAAAATCGTAAAAAGGCTGCTCCATACATGACGAATCGTGTTCCCATGTTTTGATAGCGAATGATATCTGAGTTTGTAGAACTTGTAATTTTGGAAATAGCCGATTGCGGTAAGGATTGATCCTGAAGCGCTGAGCAAGAATGCTATTCTGGAAAATGGGTATTGCCAGAGTTGTGCTGCACCGGAAAGAAATGCAACTCCAAACACACCAAAGACCACTGAGTAGATGAAAAAAATCTCAGAACCTATTTAGATACGTTCTCGAGTATTGGTTTCTTCTTCACTCATAAATAAATCTCACGCTTACAGCCCCAATATCGATTTAACATTCATTGATGACAGTGGCCTGATCAACCATTCTGATTTATCGTAACGCGCTGCAACTCTACAAGCTGAGAGACGATAATATTGATCTGCAATGCGTGCGCGTGAACTCGAAAACAATTATCGAACGGACACAAAGCTTGCTGTGACCAGATTGTGACCACAGCACTGATGTTCGCCACACGTTCCTGCAAGCATTTACATAGATATATGAATGGAGGCTTTGTAAATACCCTATAAATATAGGGTTTTTCTGGTGCCGGGAGAGAGAATTGAACTCTCGACCTCATCATTACCAATGATGCGCTACTACCCCTGAGCTACCCCGGCGAAACTGACCAGAATGAAGCGCTTTTTAACAGATTCAATTTGCTTCGTCTTTAGTTATTTTTAAAATTAATCGTTTGACGGGCCAGTTTTCGAAGCTTCAAAATCGTTTCGACCTCCGCTAGACTAAGTTGATGGCCTGCTTGGAAAATTTTATTCATAATTTCCATTCTGGAAATTTAGTTCAGGCGTTTCGGAAAGGGTTGTTGCATGAAAATTAGTGGAAAATGTCATTGCGGTGAAATTTCTTATGAAGCGGAATTGGATCCCAATGGATTGGCAATCTGCCATTGCACGGATTGCCAGACGCTTTCCGGATCTGCCTATCGAACCATTGCGAGAACGGTTGTCGATGGGTTTAAACTTCTCAAGGGCGAACCAAAGATCTACGTAAAAATAGGTGATAGTGGCGCGCGCAGACAGCAGACTTTTTGCGGTGATTGCGGTTCGCCGGTTTATGCGACAGCCGATGAAGACGGCCCAAGAGTTTACAATATTCGAGTCGGAACGATTGATCAGCGAAGTGAACTGAAACCGCTACGGCAGGTCTGGTTCCGGTCCGCGCAGAACTGGACGCAAGATCTATCGGACTTGGACAAGATTGAGAAGTCTTAAGACCAGCGGTTCGCAAGGCATGTATGAACATCAACTATTCGTCGAAAATCGTTTTGAAGTCCTGGCCGAAGTGATTGGGACCTATTCCCTGGCGACATTTGTGCATGTCGTCGATTATGTTCCTCAGGCCGATCACGTGCCGATGATCCTGGGTGAAAACGATGAGGGAGATAGAGTTCTGTCAGCTCATGTAGCGCGGGCAAACCCACTATGGAAAGGTATTGATAGAGATTCAAAATCGCTGGCGGTATTTCAAGGGCCACAGCAATATATTTCTCCGGAGTGGTATCCAAGTAAGAAACAGCATGGCAAGGTTGTTCCCACATGGAACTACATTGTCGTGCATGTG
>JANQOC010000555.1 GCA_028279265.1 Hyphomicrobiales bacterium | reverse complement strand
AGCCATACTTGAATTCGAGGTGTTTCTGAATAATGGCGGCACATCATCATCCCATAATAATTGCAGGTGCCGGACCTGCAGGCCTGAGCCTGGCGCTGTCCCTCGGCCAGAGCAATATTCCCTGTATCCTGTTTGAAATGGAACCGGAGCTGACCCATGATTTGCGGGCCGGTTCTTACCATCCGCCGACGCTGGAAATGCTTGATGAGCTCGGTGTCACTGCAGAAATGCACAAAACCGGCATCAAAGTACCGAGATGGCAGATCCGTGATCGTGTCGACGGTTTGGTGGCAGAGTTTGATCTTTCCCTGGTTGCCGATGAAACGCCATATCCCTATCGTCTCCATCTGGAACAGCATCGGCTGACCCCGATCCTGCTTGACAAAATCCGGGAAACGACGTCATCGGTCGACGTTCGGTTTGGAACGGAGGTCACCGGTCTTGAACCCGACCAGGACGGGGTCACGGTGCGGCTGGATAACGGCGACGAACTTCGCGCCTCTTTTTTCGTTGGCTGCGATGGCGCTCGAAGTCTGGCCCGCAAAGTCATCGATGTCGAATTTAAAGGATTTACCTGGCCGGATCGCTTCTTGGTCGCCAGTACGACATTCCAATTGAACGAACTGGGATTTTCAGGTGCGGGCTATGTCGCTGATCCGGAACACTGGGCGGCGATATTCCATGTGCCCGACACAGGTCCGCCGGGCATCTGGCGGGTCGCCTACGGGACAGACCCGGAAGAACCGGAGGAGGATATTCTCAGGGATGAGCGTATTCAGGAACGCCTGAATATCATTCTCGAACATTCAAACCCCGGCGTTGACAGTTTTGAGCTAAAATATCGCAGTACTTATCGTGTTCACCAGCGTGTTGCGAGCAAGTTCTTTAAAGGCAGGATTGCAATTGCGGGCGACGCCGCACACCTGAACAATCCCATGGGCGGACTTGGTCTGAATGGGGGCGTCCACGACGCCATTAGCCTGGGAGAAAAATTTCGTCAAATCTGGCACGACAATGCGGACTTCGAACTGCATTTTGATCATTATGACCGCCAGCGACGTCCCATTAATATCAAGGCCGTTCAAGCCATGAGTATCCGTAACAAAAAGCTGCTGGAAGAAAGAGATCCGGATGTACGACGCGAACGCCTTGACGAACTGAAAAATATTGCTTCGGACCCTGTGAAATCCAAAGCACACCTTATGAATACGTCGATGATAAATTCCGTTCGAGAAGCCGCCGCAGTGCCCCTCGAAGAGACTGAATAAAAACTGAGTTGCCGGCAATCGACCGGTGATCAAGGGATGGAAAAATGAAACTCGTTCGCTTCAATCAGAATCGCCTTGGCGTTGTCCGCGACGACACGATCATAGATGTATCCGATGTTCTGGCTCAAATGCCGGGGCAGAATTGGCCACTGGAGCCGGGAGATCCGCTGATTAGAAATCTGGACGCTCTGATCCCGGCCATTGAAGACGCGGCCGAGGGTGGAAAATCTGTCCCGATCGCGGATGTCAAAATTGAAAGCCCGATAACGTCTCCGAGCAAAATCCTGGCGGCACCGGTCAACTACAAGAAGCATCTCGACGAGGCCCGGGCCGACAAGGAATTGAACCAGGGAACCCATGTCCGCACAATCGATGAGCTGGGCCTATTCCTCAAATCCTCCACCTCACTCGCCGGACCGCAGGAAGGTGTCGCGCTGAAGTGGACGGACCGCCGTACCGATCACGAGGTGGAACTCGCTGCCATTATCGGCAAGGGCGGACGAGATATCTCGCGGGAAAATGCAATGTCCCATGTCGCCGGCTATTGCATCGGCCTGGATATTTCCATTCGCGGTACCGAGGATCGCAGTTTTCGCAAGTCGTTTGACAGCTTCACGGTTCTTGGCCCGTGGTTTATCACCGCCGACGAACTCGGAGATCCCCACAATCTTGACTTCTGGCTCAAGATCAACGGCGAAACCCGTCAGGAATCCAATACAAATATGCTTATTTGGGATATTCCCAAGCTCATCGAATATGCCTCGTCCGCCTACAACCTTTATCCCGGAGATGTGTTGCTCACCGGAACGCCGGAAGGTGTTTCGCCGATTGCTGCCGGGGATGTGATGACCTGCTGGATAGAGAATATAGGCGAAATGACTGTGCCCGTGAGTTAGGGAATTCTATAGACACTTCGATACGGAACGACCATGAAACTTGACCGGTCAAATCTGAATTTCTTTACCTACAGGCTGGACAAGCCCATGGGCGGTTCCGGTGTCGGTGAAGTCGATGTGTTAATCGTCGAAATCGAAGACAATCACGGCGTTACAGGGTTGGGATTCAGCTATGTGATTGCCGGCAATGGCAGTCCAATCGTCAATATCTGTGAACAACTCCTTGGCAAGATCGAACACGGAGCCCCTATTCCCCACCCCGCAGCGTTCTGGAATGAAGCTTACAAGAGTTTCAACCGGACAGGCCGAGGCTGGAACATGCTGGCATTGGCGGCCATTGACGTAGCGCTTTGGGACTATTTTGCGAAACGGCAGAATCTGCCTCTGGGCAGCGCTTTTGGTGGCCGGGCAAGACCAGTCCCCGTTTATTCCAGCGGTCCCTTTCAACCGGGCATGTCCGCTGAAGCCGCGATCGAGGCCGCGAATGACGTCATGTCCAGGGGATATCAAGGTGTCAAACCGCGCCTGAGTGGTCAGAGCGGTGATGCCGATACGCTGGAGA
This sequence comes from Hyphomicrobiales bacterium, assembly GCA_028279265.1. Taxonomy (GTDB): domain Bacteria; phylum Pseudomonadota; class Alphaproteobacteria; order Rhizobiales; family CAYWUX01; genus JANQOC01. Next base: position 1,921 of record JANQOC010000555.1, on the reverse strand, counting down.
AAATACGCAAAGCGTTGCCTGACAATTGTGCCCTGATGATCGATATCAACGAAAAGGGAAACCTCTCGGCCATACAGCGCCCGTTATCGAAGGCCCGGGACTGTCAGGTGGAATTTGTCGAAGAACCACTGCCCTCGAAGGATCTCGGCGGATATCGCCGCCTTGCCGGGGAATACGGAAACCTGATTGCGACCGGCGAGCATCTGCAGGGCCTTGTGGAATTTGAACCTTACATATCCGGTCAAATGGCGGCGACACTGCAGCCGGACCTGGCAATGATAGGTGGTCTCACACCGAGTTTGCAATTGGCGCAAATCTGCGCCTTTCACGGAATGGGGCTCGCGCCACATTTTTTACCCGGCCTGTTTGTCCACATTGCAGCGGCCGCTCCCGCTTTAACCTGGCTTGAAGAGTTTACGCTTCTTGAGCCCATGTTTGACGGATGGCCTGAACTTTCGCCATCCGGTTCCCTCACTATTGACACCTCGATTGCCGGACACGGCCTGTCATTGTCAGACCGGGCCCAGGCACTCTTGAACGCAGCATAGGCCACACGCGCCATTGGAGGAATTAGAAAGAAGGAAACTGTTATGACCGTATCTGCCGAACGCGCCGAATATTATGATCGCCTGAAACCCCACTCCCTCGCACCCTTGTGGGAAATTCTTGCCAAACTTCTGACGACAAAACCCACGACCCGTTCATTGCCTTGCCTATGGCGCTATGAGGACTCACGTCCCCTGCTCATCGAGTCCGGCAAGCTGATTACGGCCGAGGAAGCTGAGCGCCGCGTCCTTGTCCTTGAGAACCCGGGACTTGCCGGCGAAGGTTCGACCACGGAAGCCCTCTATGCGGGCCTGCAGATGATCCTGCCCGGAGAAGTGGCCGGCGCGCACCGCCACACGGCCAGTGCGTTTCGTTTTATCATTGAGGGAGATCAGGCATATACCGCGGTTGATGGCGAAAAGGCTTATATGTCGGCCGGCGATCTGGTGCTGACGCCGAACTGGGCCTGGCACGATCACGGTCATGATGGCAAGCAGCCAATGATCTGGCTCGATGGGCTGGATATTCCTCTGGTCAAGTATTTCGGCACTGTTTTCACCGAGCACTATTCGGAGAAGCAGTTTCCCGCCAATCGACCGTCCGGATCCTCCTACGGAACATTCGGTCACAATTTGCGACCGGTTGATGACAGTTTCGACGAAGACTACAGCCCGATTTTCCACTACCCCTATCCTGAATCCCGCAAGGCGCTGGATGCCATGGCCGGCTCGCGGGATCCGGACCCGAAACGGGGATGGGCAATGGAATATATCGACCCAACATCGGGAGGGCCGATTATGCCGACACTGTCCGCGTTCCTCAGCCTCCTACCTTCAGGTTTCAAAGGGAAAACCCGCCAGACGACGGAAGCCCAGATCTTCTCTTGCGCGGAAGGATCCGGCCGCACGATCATCGAGCAGGAAAACGGTGATGAACTCGTCTTTGAATGGCAGGCACGGGATCAGTTTGTTATTCCTATCTGGTATCCCCATCGCCACGAAACCAATGAGGACTCCGTCTTGTTCAGTTTCTCCGACGGTGGCGTACAAAAACTTCTTGGATTGTATCGCGAAGCGCCTTGATCCCAAGGGTCCAAGCACGGTTGGTGCCCTGCTTGAGCTAAAAATTTTGTCTCTATCGGATTGATCGGTCACGTCAGTTGCCGATCATTCTGATATTTGTAGCAGCCCTTAAATACCAAGCTGCAAGTGCAAGAAATGCGTTTTACCACCGCAAAGGCATTCTTAGCGCAATCAAGCGGATCAGACATTGCATTCAGCTCACCTGTTCGTGAAGAAAAACTCAACAAATTCATAAATCTATTGCCGATTTTATGATTTAATTGAATTAATCGCTACAATTGCAAAAATTTAAT
>JANQOC010000538.1 GCA_028279265.1 Hyphomicrobiales bacterium | reverse complement strand
GGCCGTCGTCGTTGCCGTGATCTTGATGCGATTAATGTTCACCTGGAATTCCTCGGCAACAATCTGGGCAACCTTGGTGAACAAACCCTGACCCATTTCGGTTCCACCGTGGTTAAGGTGTATTGAACCGTCATTGTAGACATGGATAAGGGCACCGGCCTGATTGAGAAATGTCTTGGTAAAGGATATTCCAAATTTCACCGGCGTCAGCGCAATCCCGCGTTTTAGAATTTTGCTGGACTTGTTCCACTCAAGAATTTCCTGTCGGCGTTGACGATAATTGGAAGACTCTTCCAGTTCTTTATAGAGATCCTGGATTATGCAATCTTCCACGATCATTCCATAAGGTGTCACGGCCCGTTCGGATTTGGCTGTGCTCTTGGTAACTTCATCCTTGTGAGCGTAAGTGTTTCTCTTACGCACTTCGAGGGGATCCAACTGTAACTGATGCGCGATCTCATCGATAACCCGCTCAATACCGACCATACCCTGGGGACCGCCAAACCCGCGAAAGGCCGTATTGGACTGGGTGTGTGTCTTGCACCGGTATGAGGTGATCCTGATATCGGGAATAAAGTAACAATTGTCGGCATGGAACATGGCCCGATCAGCTATTGGCTCTGACAGGTCCCAGGACATGCCGCATCTCAAAGCCTGATCGAATGTTACTCCAGTAATAACGCCTTGATCGTCAAAGCCGGCCTCATAATCAATTCTGAAATCATGGCGCTTACCAGTGATCGTCATATCATCGTCGCGATCGTAAACGACTTTTGCGGCCCTCGATGTTTTCTTAGCCACTAGGGCCGCAACGGCGGCGAGGAGGTTTCCCTGGCTTTCCTTACCTCCAAACGCCCCGCCCATGCGCCTAACTTCAACGGTGACACTATGGCTGGGAACACCAAGAACATGAGCCACCTTATGCTGAATTTCGCTCGGATGCTGCGTGGAACAATGAACCACAACATCCTCATCTTCCGCAGGTATGGCCAGTGCTGCCTGCCCTTCAAGATAGAAATGTTCCTGTCCGCCGATGTAAATGCGGCCACTGATCCGGTTCGGCGCCGAAGAAATCGCTGATTCGACATCCCCCTTTTCTATTGTATAGGGTGGTTCAAGAAACGACTCTGCCTCCATCGCTTCATCGACATTTAGAATAGCAGGGAGTTCTTCGTATTCGATTTTCGCCAATGAAGCCGCTTCACGCGCGAGTTCAACCGATGTGGCAGCAACGGCAAAAAGAGACTGCCCGTAATATTGTACAATGTCGCTGGCAAATGCCGGATCATCACCGGCTATGGGGCTGACATCATTGTCACCTGGTATATCCTTCGCTTCAAGAACACAAACCGCATCCGGATGTTGGCGAACCTCGGACAGATCCATGCTTCTTATCCGGCCGTGAGCACAAGTACTCATGGCAATATAAACCTCGAGACTGTTTTCCGGGCAGGGAATATCATCAGTGTATACGGCCGAACCCGTTACATGTTTCGGACCACTGTCATGTTTTTGTTCCCGGTGCACACCGCCGTCGATTTCGGCAGAAACAGGATTGCTTTCGATAACTGAACTCATCTCTACCTGTCTTTAGTGAGCGGATCCCTGCCCGACGATACGTGATTCCGTCAGCGGGTTTTGTGATTCGTGGAAATACTTCCGAAGCAAATTCTGCGCGACCTGCATCCGGTATTTGGCCGAGCCTCTGGCATCTG
>JANQOC010000536.1 GCA_028279265.1 Hyphomicrobiales bacterium | reverse complement strand
CTCGGCTGCACGATCCGACTTTTCGCTCAGAACAAAAACAGCCGACTGCCCGGCTAGCAGTTCTGCAGATCCGCCGGCAAGTTGCCCGAGACGGACTTTTGGTCCCTGTAGATCCTGCAGGATGCAGATGGGACGGCCAATTTCATTCTCGATTTTTCGAACATGATCATAACGCTGCTTGTGGTCCTCATGGGTGCCATGGGAAAAATTGAACCGGAAAACATCGGCGCCGGCATCCACAAGCTGGCGGATGACATCGATATCGGAACTTGAAGGTCCAAGTGTCGCGACAATTTTTGCATTGCGATTAAGTTTCACGACTTAAATCCTCGATCCAGTCACTCATGAGGGGTCAGCGCCGATTCCCACTCACCGGAATTTCTCCCCGGAGAATCCACGGTCTCTCTTTTACTCTGATTAGCAGGTGCGGAGAAATAAAAAAATGACGCGACTTCTGAGCAGGCTCAGGTCATCGTGCTTTGGGCAAAAAAATGCTTATTACAGGCCGACAATTTCACCGACGGCCGCGAGCAGATTGAAGGAATAAGATAGGCTGAGCAGGCTGGCGAGCACCAAAACGACGAACAGCCAGTTCAAGGTCCGCCCCAGGCGAGAGCGCGTTCCCAGACTGTGAGCGAGCTTTCCGGGGCCACCATTTAAAGGATAAGCCGACGGGCAGATACAGTTATACTTCGGAAATCGACATCTCTGGCACAACATACGCGTTTACTCAATGCTGTGCAGCTCCATCCCTAATCAGCCAAAATATTGGGGCAGATTTATGATGGCAATGGTCTATTTGTTGGGCCGGTTAATGTTTCCTTAACGGTCCAAATTTAGCCCCCACACTCCGAAGCGGAACAGCTCCTGAGCGAGGCGTGTTGGTTCGATTCTGGACCGTCAGTCACGTGCTATTGGCCGACGCCAACGAAAAAGATCAGACAATATGTGTCAGAGTAAGCGCTGAATGTTTCAGGAATATTTGTACTGGGGTTGCCAGCCATCGGTTCCTTCAGGGATAAGATCGAACAGATGCCAGATCCCACAAAAATCATCACCGGGTCCAAAACTTGTATCGGAAACCCGAACAATTTTTCCATCAACCTTTTTGAAGACGGAAACGCCGGGCATCCAGTGTGTTTCAGCCTTGTACCCCATATCTTCCGTGAACGAAGACTTGCCGTGGGAAACGAATCTGAACCGCCAGTTCCGTTTTTCAGCAAATTCTTTTTGCTGCTCCGGCTCGTCGGGAGAAGCAATTACAAAGGCAGCCCGGTTCTCCAGATGATCGATAATGCCGTTGAAACCATCGGCCCACAACGTGCAGTACGGACAGCTGGCCCCCATATTGTGAACGACAAACAATGTATCTTTGCTACCGAAGAGTTCGGATAGCTTGACCGGACCATCCAATGTCGCGAATTCATAGTCCTGTACAATTTCAGGATCAACACTCGACTGAAGCTCCCGCATTTTTTTTCGAAGTTCGCTTATCTGCAAACGATATTCGAAAATTTTGTCAATCGACTCGGAATAAGTCATGGTGTCGTTCCTCCTTATGAACATCCGCTAGAACAAAACTGTTCATCTGCATTCAAGTCATTAGCAATCCCGGTTCACCGGGAAGGATCCCGGTCGTCGTCGGGCGGATCCTTATCCATTGAATCAAGCCAGGCGACGAGCGTCTCAAACTGGGTCTGCCAGTATTTGCTATACTTGTTGACCCACACGGCCGCTTCATAAATAGGCCCTGCGTCGAGGCGGCAGCGACTGACCCGACCCGACCGCTCCTGTACAATCAGCCCGGCCTTCACAAGAACCTGGATATGCTTTGAAACGGCCTGCAATGACATGTCGAAAGGTTCAGCCAGTTCCGAAACCAGAAGTTCCTGCTTGTCCAGACGTTCCAGGATTTCACGTCTCACGGGATCCGAAAGAGCGGAAAAAACACGATCCAGCTGCTCAGAGTTGGGATGGAACGGTTTGTCAGTCTTTTTCAAATTCCCGATTGGATCCGCCTATTAAATTCAACCTAATGGTTGATATTCAACCATGTGGTTTAATTATTGTCAACACGCCTCTTGCCTGTTTATTTACCCACGGTCATTGTTTAGTATTCGGAAAATTTGGAAAGGATCGTGTCTATGTCCCTGTCTATGTATCAAGCGTCCGTGCCTGTTTTCATCAATTTTCTGGAAAATATTTCCGGCATAATTACTTTTGCCGAGCGTGAATTCGAAGAAAGCAATGTTTCCATGCAGGACATGCTTTCGGCACGGTTCAGTCCCGATATGATGACTTTTGCGGAGCAGATCCGCCAGGCGACGTTTCACGCAACTCACTGTACGGCAACCCTCGCCGGTAAAGAGCCGCCAGAACTTTCGGAAGATTATTCCTCTTTTGCCGGGCTGAAACAGCGAATCTCCGAATCGGTGGCTTTTCTGAATGGTGTCGAGGCGGATTCGATCAATGGCAAAGAGGAAACCGATGTCACCTATACGATGGCCGGAAAGCCACGGCCGTTTAAGGGTCAGCGGCTATTGTTAGGACATTGTCTGCCGAACTTCTTCTTTCATGTCACCACAGCCTACGACTTGCTGCGCAACAAAGGATTGAACGTCGGCAAGCGTCATTTCATGGGCTATGCGGAACCCGGCAACTGGGATATTCCTGCGTCGTAGTTCCTTTCGTAATTCCTGGATGAGATTTCCAAAAAAATTGTGGGGGGATCAAGTCGAAGGTTCCATATGGAGTTTGCCTTCGGGAAAAAAGGCATGAAAGGCAAACGCGAACGTCACATCATAAACCTCGTCCTGGAGCCCGTCGCCGGTTTTCCTCTGAACGACGACATTGCCGATATCCCGACCTTTGGCAATGTTCCTCGAGTCCAGGGCCGAGTTTTGCCCGGGAGTCCAACTCAGCACGAGTTCGTCCGTTTCAATTTTTTTCTGGCGCCTTAAAAGCTTGAGGGACCAGGCTTCTTCACCAACCCTGACGACGCGCGCCAGAGGTTCTATACCTTCGGGCATTTCACCCCTGTAGAGAAACGGCCGACTTGCCGTATCGTAGCCGCCATAGGGGTTGGAGCCGAAGCCGCGGCTGAAAAAACTCGCAGATTTAAGCACCTTGCCATCCGGATTCTTATCTTTGAAAAGGCCATAAGCCTCGACCCGGGAGGGCAGCATTTTGAGTTTTTGCCCGGTCATTTGTCCGACAATAGCCTCGCCGAGAAACTGCTGCCACCAGCTCTCCGTCTGGCGGTCATACATCACCAGGTCGGAATTCCGGAGTTTTCCGGTAGTTCCAAAATCGAGAAGTTCTCCATCCAAAGTGCGGTCAAACACGATTGAGGAATTACAGAGTGGACAATAGGTGACAGCGACGGGCATTCCGCCGACGACATCATTCACGATTTCATGGCGCATCAATATGCCGAGCGGGTAGGCGCGCGCATCACCATTATGGCTGAAACTGATAACCGGAACCGTGTCTTCGAGCCCCTTAACCGCGGATACCGGGATAAATCGCGGGCGATCGATGGAGGGAATGCCGTCCTTCGGCGGGCCGCCGGAAATAATCTCCTTGAAGTCCACAGAAGTTATGGAAAAAACCGTCCGCCCCCACTCACGTTTCCAGCGATCCGGATTGGCCGACACCATTGATAAACTGACGACAAAATAGGCGAACAAAGTCAGTGTTGCGATAACGCCGAGCCATGTCTGGCGATGGGTCATGATGCACCTCCCGATTCCGAATATGATCAGAAATTCTAGGCCTGGAGATCCGCCAGATCCAATCACACGCGCTCACTTCGTGTTGATCTCTAGTGCAAAGGCCGACTTTGGTCCATGGTTGTCGGGTCCATAGTTGGAAACGACAGACCGTGCACCAATGGCACACAGTGTGAAATTTTGTGGCGGATGGCCCGAACCGCTGGTAACCTTGGAAAACATTGCACTTTAAATACCGGGAAGAGAAACAATGGATTTCAGCCTGTCTGAGGAACAAAGGAAATGGCAGAATATCGCGCGGGAATTTGTAGAGGAAAATATAAAGCCCGATGTTCTGCGCCGCGATCGCCTGCCGACCGCAGAAGAGAGAATTCCCTGGGACTGGATCAGCAAAGCAAGTGACGCGGGACTGAGAACCCTCGGTGTATCCAAGAAATTCGGGGGTGAGGGCGCGGATATCCTGACAATGTGTATCGTCGGTGAAGAACTTGCCGTCGGTGACCTTGGATTCGCGGTTATCATGGACCAGTGCTGGAAGATGGCGCATCTGTTCGACGAAGCTATGACCGAGGAACAGCAGCAGAAATTCATACCGCCTTTTGTCGAAGACCCCGAAGCCACATCGGCGATCGGCATTACCGAACCCGGTGCCGGTTCCGACCATCAGGGATACTATGATTCTGAAGATATCGACTTCAGGACCACGGCCGTACGCGATGGCGACCACTATGTCCTAAACGGCACCAAACGCTATATATCCAATGGCTGCATGGCGAAGCTCTATTTCATCGTCGCCCGCACCGACCCGTCGCTTCCCCTCTCACAAGGGGGATCCGTATTTGTCGTCCCTTCCGACACACCCGGCTTTCGCAACGGTTTCTTTCATGAGAAAAGCAGTCAGCGACTGGCAACCAACGGCACATTCCATCTGGAGGATTGCCGAGTTCCGGCTGAAAACCTGCTGGTCGGGGAAGGCATGCTGGCGGAACTCCGCAGCAAATACATGCCGGGCAGCAAATCAGAAGCTGCAGCGACGGTACTGGGGGTCGGTCGGGCCGCTTATGAGTATGCCATGGACTATGCGAAGAATCGTACCCAGGGCGGAAAG
>JANQOC010000508.1 GCA_028279265.1 Hyphomicrobiales bacterium | reverse complement strand
AACCGCGCGCCAGGATGCGCAGCTCATCGTCGAGCAGGATGCGGCCCTGAAATCACCCCGGGGTGAAGCCCTGCGGGAGTTGCTGTACTTGTTTGAAAGAGATGAAGCCGTACGTCTGTTTCAGGCGGGCTAGGCTACCAAGGATCTATTCGGCAGGCTCTGTTTTACGTTTCGGATCTGTCCTATTGCCGCTTGCCGCCGCGTCCTGCCCCGGTTCTTCCTGCGGGTTTTCCCTTGGGTCTTCACCAGTTAGTGGCCCTGGATCCCCGGTTCCATCGCCCGACTGCGAGGCCGCAGACTGGGCGAGATCCTTGAGGTGGGACTGATAGACCGGCTCCACGAGTCCCGCCGAAATGACGAGCTTTGCCGCGTCTTCGACAGTCATATCGAGAATAATAATCTCATCCTCGGGCACGAAGAGCAGAAATCCCGATGTCGGATTGGGCGTTGTCGGCAGGAACACACTGAGGAGCGACTGGCCGAATTTTTTACGCGCCCGAATTTCCCCGCCTGTCTCCTTTGAAACAAAGACCATGGCATAAATGCCCCGGCGCGGATATTCGATAATGCCGACTTTCTGAAAACTGGCGCTGCTCTGAGAGAGCACCGTTTCAAATATCTGCTTCAAGGCCCGGTAGACATTTCGCACAACAGGCATGCGGCCGAGAAGGATTTCCCCATAGCTGACAAGGGTACGCCCGAACAGATTGGCGGTAAGAGCGCCAACGAACATCAGAATGAGAATGGCAAAGACGAGCCCTATTCCGGGAACGGAGATTGGCAAATAAGTCTCTGGATTATAAATGGCCGGGACAAAAGGTTTGACCCAACCATCGACCAGATTAATAAACCACCAGACCGTGTAAAGGGTGATCCCCACGGGTCCGACGACGATCAGCCCGGTGAGCATGTAGTTACGCAGTCTCGTCCCTATTCCAGGCTGCCCCGCACCATTGGTCGACTTTGCCAGCCGTGCAAGACCCGCATCGTCGCTGGATCCATGCTCAGGCAACTCGGTCTTCGGTTCTTCGGGTTTCGCCATTCTAAGACTGCTTCTGTTCGTCCCAAAAAGTGTAATTTTTCATATCTTTAAGCACAAGTGCTACAAAAGACTAGGATCGGATCATCTTTGTCATACAAGGTCCGGTCGATATGTCAATTTGAGGCATTGATGATGCTTAAGCCAAAGCAATTAAGCTGAAACTAATCACTGCTCCCTGCCGGATTTACCAGGCTTGCCGGCCTCACCCAAATTCCGGTCGGGATCGGGACGACTATTCGGATAACGCGCACCCGACACCACGTCGACGAAACTCGTTGCACAGCTCCATGGACTGCGCCTGACTGACAAAAGGCCCGATCCTTATGGTATAGATGGTACCTTTACCTGGAGTTTCAATCTGTTGTATCTCGCCATTACGTCCCCGCAACAAATCCTTGTGCAGAGAACTGAGTTTCTTCCAGGTCGCAATGGCTTCGTTGACATCACTCAGGGACGCGAGCTTCAGCCTGTAACGGCCGCCAGAGTCGGTCTGCTTGATAGGCTCGGGTTGAATTGATCGACTCGGAACCTTTTCCACGGGCTGTAAGTTTCTATTGCCTGCCGTGCTTGGCTTGCGAGGAACCGGGATCGCGACTTTTTGCGGTTTAACCGCAGCCACACGAACAGGTTTTGACTCCTGAGGTTTTGCCGCCGGTTTGATCTGCGGTTTTGGTTTTTGCGCCGCTTGTTTCCGGGGCGCTGCGACAGTTTTTTCCGGTGTGTTCCGTGTCGTTTCCTGACGTGCCACCTGAACGGGTTTTGTCGGTTTCACCGCGCCTTTACTTGTCTCAACACGGGTTGCCGACGACCATCCATTGCCGATGGATTGGGACGTCTGTACCGGCTTCTTGGCTGCCGTCTGTGGCGGACGCGAGACCTGGGTGTTCGGGCGAGAAGCACTTTGACCGGCCGAATTGCTCTTGGCCGCACTCGGCTTGTTGGCGGCGTTCGGATTGACCAAATTCTGGAAGAAGTTTGTTATGCCCGCGAGAGGTTGCGGCTGAGATGAAGTTGGTTTTGAATCCTTGATTTCCCCGGCGTTGATTGTGGTGGTCGTTTTGAACCCCTGGTTCGACGCGGTTCTTTTATTTGCCTGGGAAACGGTGCCGGTAGTCTGTCCAGACCCTTGCGCGGATCGCGCGGCACTTTTCTTTTCAGAGGATTGGTCTACCGGTGTGAGTGCCTTGGCCTTATTCCTGTCTACTGCAGCTTTCTGCGTTTGTCCAAGAGACGCCAGAACGTCAGCACGGGCTTTCAGGGCCGCAGCCCGCTCGGCAGCCGGTAGGGATTTGATAAAGATCGCACCGTTGAAATCAGCCAGTGCGGCACCGATATTTTTCTTCTGCTGTTGGGCAAGTCCACGGCGATAAAGAGCGAGCGCTCTTTCCTTGCTTGAAAGTTCGTCTGATTTGATCGCCTTGGTCAGCAATTCTACGGCGCGGTCCAGCTTGCCTTCAGTGAATGCCTTTTGTCCCGCAGTATAGCTCTTACTGCCGTCCTGCGCCCAAGCTAAGGGCGCTCCGACAAGCGCGAAAAACAGCAATGCCCATCCAAAAGTTCTGCTCACGAGATCTTGGTATCCCAGTTTTTTCGGACCCCTTGCGGACCAGATAACGCACGAATTTTGCGTCCTCATGGGAAATTCCGGATCTTTTTTATCCAGTTCCCGACACTCAACCAAACGAATCGGGCCAAACCTTGGAAACAATCCCTGCTAAACATAGAAAGTTTTTAATGCCTTCACAAGACAGGACCTGGAAACGCGGGATAACTCACACAACATTCTTCGAGTTTTGGGAAAAGGTGCAGGTGCGGACAGATTTGTCAAATTATTTCAAGCTGTTGGTTTTCCTTGGATTCGACACAAAAAAGAACAGACCCGGTGATGACGGGTCTGTTCCCAGGGATGACCGCCTAATCTGTGACGGTAAAATCCAGTGTCGTCCAGCGATTCCCTTTAGACGTGCGTAAAATAACGTCTCAATTCGCGAATGCGCTGCCTGTATTTGCGGGTGATGCACGGCTTGTTCCAGTAACAAGCATTGCGGGAACGAAGCCAGGCACGCTGTTGTGATCGCAACCAGCCGGTCTGGTCGAAATATCGGGCCCGCTCCTTGGCGCGCCCGTACCAGTAATTCAGACGACGGTCCAGGCGGCTGAGTTTCCAACTGTTGCAAACAACAATTTCAGCGGCATGTTTGGCGGTGGAGCACCGAAAACCCGGACCACCATGATGAGCCTGCGCCGTACCTGCGAATACCAGCAAAAGGGAGGCGCTAACGATGAGCGAATAAAACTTGTTCATGACTATCTCCTGTCAATCGAGTGCCATGAAACTAAAGCACAGGAATGATGGTCAGAGCCTGAACCGAATATTCATCTGCAATTCATAAATGCGCCGGATACGATATGTTGCACATGAATGTGTTGGACATGTCGAGCTGATCATGACCCCGTTGTAGCCGTGATTGGCGGCAGCACTCCGCCATGGCCGGGACCTAACCCGTCCCAAACCGTAGTATAATTTCCGGTTATGTTGATTATAGGTATGAAATCTTTATCAGCTATCAGACCCCTGCAATTCCGAAAGAATCTCGTCCATGATCGTAAAGCCGCTTTCCCAACCCTTGCCCATATTTTCGACGGCGCCGGCAAAACAGGCCTTTTCGGCATCGGTGGCGTCATGTGGAACCCAGGTCAGACGCACGAAAGTCTCCGGCCCCTGATCCCGGAACGTTACGATAGTCCGGACAATGCGCGGCCAGTCGGTCATCATCGGATTGGCAATGATGTTCCATTCCGCATCAGAAGACGACTGATCCCACACGAGTTTTTCAGGTTCCTCGATTTCCTGAAAAATCGATACACTGTACTGGGAATTCTCGCCCCAGCGCATTTCACCAAGCCATTGTCCCCCGGGCCTGAAATCAAATTTGTGGACAATCGTATCGACACCGGGACCATACCAGCGGGTGATCAAATCAGGATCCGTCCATGCGCGCCAGACCATGGGCCTCGATGCTTTGAAATTCCGGTCGAGCACAAATTCGGGGTTCTCAGTCCCAGGGTTCTCAGTCAATGTCTTCTCCCTTTGGTTGGTGTTTTCTGTTCTCTGCCTGCTGCATATCCCTGAGGACATCATCAAGCTGATCAAAGCTGCGATCCCAGAAGGACTTGAACTCCGTGAGCCAGTCCACGGCGGCGGCCAGATTGTCGGCTTTCAGCCGTGCCGGCCGCCTTTGTTCGTCCACATCCCGTTCAACAAGACCGGCGCGCTCCAGGACCTTGAGATGACGCGAGATCGCCGGCTGGCTGATGGCAAAGGGGGCTGCGATTTCGCTCACACTCGCCGCGCCTTCCCCGAGTTTCGACAGGATGGCCCGCCGCGTCGGGTCCGCAAGGGCAGCAAATACGGCATCCAGATCCGGTGCCGATTCTCCATAACCAACCGATTCCATAATAAATATGTTATATAAAATGATAGTTATGTCAAGTCAGGATCGGCTGTTCCGGACTCGTTACCGAAAAAAGTTCGAAGTCCTGGGTAAAGTCAGAAATTTAGCTAGCCGGAACAGTAAACAGGCGCCGGAAAAGCACTTCGTTAGGCAATTTGGGGATCTCTAAGTTTCAGTGTTGCCGACCTTGCGGGTGCAGTCTCAACCGCTCGGAAATCTCTGGGTTCAACACCGAATTCAGACCGTCAGACTTAGACCCGGCTGTTGACGGCCGCAATGACATGATCGATCTGCGCTTCGTTCAACCTGCAGTGAAGCGGCAAGGCGAGGACCTGGGCGGCGAGTTTTTCCGAAACGTTCAGGGGAAAATCCGGATCGACCCAATTCTGAAAAGCCGGATGATGATGCAGAGGGCGCGGATAGTAGATACCCGTCGAAACGCCGACTTCGGAGAGGGATTCGCGCACCCTATCCCGATCGGGAACTTCTACCGAGTAGATCGCCCAGGCTGACCTGACACCCGATGGCAGGACGGGATGAACGAGGTGGGCACTGATTTCCGACTGGTAGCGTGCGGCAATATTCTGGCGTTCGGCGAGCTGGTCATCGAAGACCTTGAGCTTGGCAAGCAGAACCGCCGCCTGCAAAGTGTCCAACCGCCCCGTCATACCCAACTCGTCCGGCTG
>JANQOC010000502.1 GCA_028279265.1 Hyphomicrobiales bacterium | reverse complement strand
GAGGTCTTGAAGATGATGTCCAATCGACGCATTATTCCGACACACCAGCAGCATCTCAAAAACTGATTGTTGCCAACGACAGATTTCATCCTGAATTGTTCACTCCAACAAAAAGAATGAGGACATTCTAAATGGTTCACTTACGTGACTTTCCGGACAAGGCACGGGAGACCCTGGTTAACCAGGACTTGCCGGAATACCAGACGACCCCCTGCGTGGAGGGCCCGCCGCTCGCCTCTCGACGTATTGCCCTGATCACAACGGCCGGGCTTCACCGCCGGGAGGATAAAGTATTCGCAGCCGGCGTCGGCGATTATCGTATCATTCCCAACGAAACGGATCCCAACGAACTGGTCATGAGTCACGTCTCGACGAATTTTGACCGCACGGGCTTTCACCAGGACGTCAATCTTGTATTCCCCGTTGACCGCTTGAACGAAGTTCAGGCCCAGGGTGAAATCGGCTCCGTTGCCGAATATCACTACGCCTTCATGGGTGCGACGCCTCCAACAGCTCAGTCTGCAGTGGCAAAGGACGTGGCCGGACTTTTAAAGAACGACAATGTCGATGGCGTCATATTCTGCCCTGTCTGACCTCAATGTACGCGCGCCGTGTGCGGGCTTGCCCATTATATTGAAGCAGCAGGAATTCCAACGGTCGTCATCAGCCTGATCCGCGAACACACGGAAAAGATGCAGCCACCACGCGCCCTTTCCGTACCGTTTGAACTCGGACGTCCGTTCGGAGCCCCCAACGAGGCTGATTTCCAGCGCCGGGTACTTCTGGAAGGGCTGAAACTTCTGGAACGCACGGATGGCCCCCTGATCGTCGATTTCCCGGATCCGCCCCCGGGACCGCCGGCCGATATGGAAGGCTGGACCTGTCCGGTCAATCTGGCACGTCCGCAGACGGATCTCACGGATCGGGAGAAATTCGCTGCCGATCTCAAACAGGAGGTCAGTCTGATGCGCCCCTGGTACGAAGAGAGCGTCAAAAAACAAAACGGCCGGCGGCTCAACGGCCTCACGGAATTCGATCCTGATGAAATCGTTGATTTTCTTACGGAATTCCTTGAGAAGCCGACGATGGACTCGCCCATCCCTGAAACCCATGTGGGTCGGGCCGTGAAACTCACCTCTGACGATCTGAAATATTTCTTCTATCAGGCCGCTCTTGCGCGCCCCGGGAACGTGACGGATACGGAGATCGGGGAATGGTTCTACGGCGAAACCCTCGCCGGCAAACTGTTTCTGAGATTGAAGGAAGTTATGGCGGCCCAGGATGACGAGGTTCACCAGGCCATCGCCCGCACAAATCTGGTGCCTCACCATCAGTCGCACCAGAAACTCGACTGAGTGAATTTTGGATTTGAGAACAAGCGGACGGGATTTCAACACCTGAATTCCTAGAAACCCGTCCCGCATCCCCTGCTAATACAGGCTAAGTGTTCGTACCGGATAGCGGACAATTTACGAATTCTACAGACCCAACTCCCGGGCTTTGGCAAGCCGGCAATTGCGCGGTTAAAAGACAATGGCTATTTCTGCCCAACCTGAATTTTTCCTGTTGATGGGAGCTCTTTTCTTCGGCGGACTTGTTAAGGGGACAGTTGGTATCGGTTTACCCACCGCCACCTTCGTCATCAGCGCAAATTTTGTTGCGCCCCTCACAGCCATCGCCGCAAATGTCCTGCCCATGCTCATCACCAATGCGCTTCAGGCCAGTGAAAGCCGCAACTGGAAAGAGATAGCCCACAGGGAGAGATATCTGCTTTACGGCTGGGTTATCGGTCTGATTTCAGGCGCCTGGCTTCTGCCACAGATATCCGACGTCGTACTTCTCCTGATTGTCGGTGCAGCGGTTAGCCTGTTCTGTCTGGTTGAGCTCATGGTGCGATGGCCTGTTTCCGATCCCGCCCGCATTCAAAAGCTCGGTTTTCCGACCGGCCTGCTTTCCGGGCTCCTCGGCGGTATCTCCACCCTGTGGGCATCGCCGCTCCTGATCTACTATACGCTGCGGCAACTGGACAAACAGGCGTTTATCGTCACGACCGGATTTATCCTGACCATCGGCGGTTTCGTTGTCCTCGTCTCCTATCTGGTCAATGGCGTCCTCGCCGGCGAGAGACTATACCTGTCCGCGGCCGGGTGCGTGCCGGCTTTAGCTGGATTTCTGATCGGCAAACATATACGTTCAGGCCTGTCTCAATCGACGTTCCGAAAAGTTCTGCTGTGGGTCTTCCTGATCGCCGGCCTGACGATTGTGGCCCGGGGATTAAGCCTCGGATAGAAATGAATGGGTTCAAATAGAGAGAACAAAACCATGCGCCTAGGTTATTTCACGATGCCGCTTCACCCGTTGAGCCGTAACTATACGGATATTTTGAAGGAAAATCGTGAAGCCATCATCCTTTGCGATCAGCTTGGATTTCATGATGCCTTTGTCGGCGAACATCTGACGGATCAATGCGAATCCGTCACGAATTCGATGCTCTTCCAGGCAACACTGATAAACTCGACCAACTCCATCAAGCTGGCGACCGGCACGACGAACCTGACCCATACCCATCCGGTTCTGGTCGCCACCCACGCGGCCATGTTCGATCACCTGTCCGAGGGGCGGTTCATACTCGGCATCAGTCCCGGGGTTTTGCGTTCGGATCGCGAGGTCCTCGGGCTTCTTGATGCGGACATGAACAAGATTTTTGCCGATGCCATTAATGTCATATTGGAAATCTGGAGGCGCGATCCGCCTTATGACATCGATTTCCCCGACAACCCGTTCAAGGTCACGACCCGTGAGTCCCAGTGGACAGAAATCGGTCTTGGTGTCATGCAAAAGCCTTATCAAAAACCGCGTCCGGAAATTGTCGGCACCGTCGTCGCGCCCTATTCAAAAGGGGTGATTGAAATGGGCAAGCGCGAATTTCATCCCCTCTCCGCCAATTTTCTGCTGCCCAAATGGGTCGCCACCCACTGGCACAACTATGCGGAGGGATGTGCCGCCGCAAATTTACCGGCACGGACGCAGGACTGGCGTATTGCCCGCACCGTGTTCGTCGCCGATGACGACAAAACGGCCCAGGCTTACGGTAAAGACGATGCAAATAGCCCGTTCCGTTTTTACTACAAGCAGATGTTCACCAAGCTCAAACGTGCCGGACGCGAAGCCGTTTTCAAACACGATCAGAACGAGGCTGATGAACTCCTCACCCTGGACCGAATTTTGGACGATCTCGTAATTTGCGGCAGTGTTGACAAGGTCGTGGACGACATCCTGGCTTTCCGCGAGACAGTCGGGGATTTCGGCGAACTCGTCATCGCCGGCATGGACTGGGTGGACCCCGGTCTTGCGAAGAATTCCTTGCGCCCCATGGCCGAAGAGGTTATACCGCGGGTAAACAAAGCCATCGGCGCCTGATCCGCCTGGATCTGAAATTACCCGAAACCGAATATTATTGGAGTGATCGCCGAGCTGTCCACCGACCCGGAACCTCGGAATCAGTGGGGTTCCATACCGCCGATCCCCTGAAACATGGCGCGCACATCAACGGTCGACTTGTTACCGATATGATCCCTGTTCTCGGTTAACCAGTCCTGGGCCGCCTGCCTGCCAATATCGTGCAGGTGTTCCAGAAATTCCCATTCCGCATTCAGCTTTGTGGACGCGCCCATCTCCGCCAGCTGTTCATGGGCTTCGACGATATGCATGCGGATATTACGATAGTTCTCGTTTTTTATTTTATCATTTTCCAGGAGCCGTCCGACAAAATCGATCGCCCGGAGTTCCCTGAGAAAACTTCCGTTGAAGGTGATCTCATTGACCCGGTCGAGAATTTCCCGGGCGGTTTTCGGCGCTCCCTTGCGCTCTACGGGATTGATCTGCACCACGACGATATCATCGCAGCTGCTGCTGTAGTAAAAGGGGTAAAGCACCGGATTTCCCATATATCCCCCGTCCCAGTACGGCACCCCGTCGATCTCAACGGCCTGAAACATAAAAGGCAGACAGGCTGACGCCATGACCATGTCCGCTGTCAGTTCCCGGCGATCGAAGACCTTAACCCGACCCGTCTCGACATTTGTAGCAGAAACGAAAACCATCAGCTG
>JANQOC010000479.1 GCA_028279265.1 Hyphomicrobiales bacterium | reverse complement strand
CTCATCTCCGGCTGAGACACACTAATACGGGGTCTCTCCGCTTACTGATCCGAGCGCGTGGCGGCAGGGTCCCGGACATTCATCCACCCTCGCTCGCATCGACCCGGAATAAATAATCCGGCGTCATGGTTCGCTGATTCGGTCCAGACTCAAATAAGGAAAAACAAATGAAGCTTGCAACATTCCAGGTTCAGACCCCCGTGGGGCCCTTTGACCGTTTCGGCATCGTCCTTCTCGCCGGCGGCGCCGCCGCAGTCATTTCCCAATCGCGATCAGGACAGGGGCGCGTCGTCGATGTGAATTCTGCCTGCGCTGCAATGCTGGCCGATCGCGGCCACCTGACAGCCGAGGCTCGCGCCCGGGCGCTCGCTCCCCCGAACCTCAGGTCTTTCGTTGAGATTCATGAAACGGATCAGGGACTGCTGCAGGAAATTCTTGACTGGGCCGTAAAGCACCCGGATGCCAAAGGCACGCGCGGGGAACAGTTGTTCTTTGAACTCTCGGATGTGACTCTGCGTCCGCCTGTGACCCGCGTCGATATTATCCGCGACTTCGCCGCGTTCGAGGATCACCTGCAAAACACGTTCGGCAAAATGGGCATCGCCATTCCCGAGGAGTGGTATGAAGCGCCAATGGCCTTCAAGGCCAATCCGACCATGCTTTATGGTCACGATGACCCGGTCCGCTGGCCTGCCTATACGGAAAAAATGGATTATGAACTTGAAATTGCTGCGATAATTGGCCGTGAGGTCCAGGATATCGAACTTGACGAAGCCGAAAGCGCCATCCTCGGCTATACGCTCCTTAACGATTTTTCCGCCCGCGATACCCAGCGCGGTGAAATGCGCAACAATACCGGTCCTTTCAAGGGTAAGGATTTTGCCTGGGTGCTGGGGCCGTGGATCGTGACGCCGGATGAACTCGGCGATCCGTCGAACCTGGCGATGCAGGTCGTCGTCAACGACGAAGTCTGGGCTTCTTCATCACCCGGGGCCATGAAGTGGAGTTTCCCGGAAATGGTCGCCTACACGGCCCAGGACGAACGGCTCAATATCGGTGATGTGTTCGGTTCGGGCACGGTAAACCAGGGCTGCGGTTTTGAAATCGACCGCTGGATCAAGGAAGGCGATATCGTGGAACTGGAAGCGGAAAAAATCGGCGTACTGCGTAATAAGGTTCTTCCCCGGCGGGGCGAGAAGTTAGCGTGGCAGCGCCAGAGCTGATCCCGGGGGCCGATCCCGCGACGGGAGCGTTAGGGTCGGTGCTAAGTAATTTAGGGTTCTAGAGTGTCAGAGAGTTAGGGAGTGACCAACCGGTGGAACCTCCCTTGGGCTCCCTCAGGTGATGCCCTCGTCTCCGAAAAGCGCCCGGCGAAAACGGTTCTTGAGGTAAACCCCGTCATAAGCCAGGGGAACTTTCTCCGGTTTTTCCGGACGGACCTTGATCACATGAAGAGAAGGACCCGGTCCGATTCGAATTGCGTCGAGAGCCCCATGAAGATCAGCCTCCGTGCGAATGACGGCCGTTGGCGACAGCCCCGCGGCCGCGGCCATGCCGGCGATATCGACACCGAACGCCGTCGCAGCTATTTGCAGGCCGGTTTCTCCGTAACGTTCATTGTCAATCACGACGAGACTTAAATTTTCCGGCGCCATAACGGCAATCGTCGCCAATGTACCGGCGGTCATAAGAAGCTCCGCATCGCCGAGAACGGCGATAACACGTTTCTCACCCTGGGCAAGGGCAAGCCCCAGGGCAACACTCGATGCGGTACCCATGGCACCGCGCCCATAGAAATTCTGCGGACGTTCGCTAGCAGCGGCGACATCCAGGGTCGGAGTACCGACACTGGCGACGAGCAAGGTGTTGTCATCGATATCCTGCAATAAAGTGGCAACGGCCGAACGCCTTTCCAGGGATGCGCTTTGTTTCTCTTCCATGTCGTTTCCTCCCCTCAAGCCGTAAACTTCTTGGCGCCGATAAGCTTTTGCGTCAGTAAGACGGCGGCCCGGGAATTGGTCCGATAGGCCAGCGTCAGGGCATTTTCAATGGCGGGCTGCACTTCTTCGGGCCGGGTGACATCGAAGCAGAGCACCCCCATGGCCTCCAGGACCGGCCGCACCGCCTGGCCCATGGGCATCTGCCAGGGCTGTCCCTCTCCATACTCGCCGCGCATCGTGACCAGCAACAGCAGAGGGAAACGGCAGACCGCCGGCAATGCCAGAGCATTGACGCAGTTACCGACGCCACTGGACTGCATGAGGACCGCGGCGCGGTCACCTCCGAGCCAGGAACCGCAGGCAATCCCGATGCCTTCCATCTCTGTTGCCAGGGGTACCGCATGAATATTGTCTTCCTCCAAGCACTTGTCGATGAGAGCGGCATGACCGGCGTCCGGCAGGTAGGCAACCGTTCGCACCTTTTCGCTGAGGAAGGTGTTGTAGATATCATTATGCCAGTTCATCTGATCCGCTATCCCTTGATCTCTTTTCCATTTTTCACGGCCCGAGGATACAACCTCCCGATGGTTTTACCATAGTCCCGGGTCAAACTTCCGAAAACGAAGGCTTCTGATAACAAAGACCTCTGATAACAGAGACTTCCGATCAGAAAGATTTTCAACAAACACAGAAGTGCCGGTAAAATTCCCGGCCTTGTACATGATCCGGACGTTGCGGCAAGAATTTCCTATTGATCGATCAGGCGTTTGCCTGTCCAATGACCGCTCCCGGTTAAATGCAATCAGAACACCGCTTTAATGTCCATACCGCTTCGATGTCCATAAAGATTGACCATATTGAACCGTTCGTCTTTCGCTCGCCCCTTGAAACACCGCGGCGCAATGCCTTCGGCGTTGCCAGGGAACGGCAGGTGCTTCTGGTTCGGGTGATCGATGGGGATGGCCGGGAGGGATGGGGCGAGGCTTTTTCCAACTGGCCCTCATTCGGCGTCGAATACCGCGCCCACTATATCGGAGAAATTATCGCCCCCCTGTTAAAGGGATTCACCTTCGAGGAACCACAGGAGGTGTTCGAACAATCTTCGAAAAAACTGCGACCGCTGCGGCAGCAGACTGCAGATTTCGGCGCCATCAACCAGGCAATTGCGGCTATTGATATAGCCGTCTGGGATCTTTTTGCCAAACACCGTGAACAGCCCCTGTGGCGCGTTCTCGGAGGTGCGGTTGCCGAGCCGGTGCCGGTCTATGCCAGCGCCCTTACAGGTGACAATCTCGACAAGTTCCTGCAAACAGCCCTTAATGCCGGCATAAAATCGTTCAAGCTGAAGGTGGGTTTTGGCCGCGACACGGACGTGGAAGCCCTCACTCGGCTCAAGCAACGAACTGGCGCAGGCGCGCGCCTCATGGTCGATGCCAACCAGATCTGGACGGCCCAGGAAGCGGTAAGCAATATCGCGGCGCTTGCCGATGTCTCCGATCTCTTCTGGGTGGAAGAGCCCATTTCAGCACTGGCGGATCCGGACATCTGGGCAGCACTCGCACGGCAGAGCCCGGTCGCGCTTGCGGCGGGTGAGAACCTCTACGGGCTTGATGCCCTGCGCCCCTTTCTCGACAACAAAGCCGTGACTTACCTGCAGCCGGATATCATCAAATGGGGTGGACTTTCCGGTGTCCGCGAACTCGTCAGGAAAATCCTGGCCAGCGG
>JANQOC010000445.1 GCA_028279265.1 Hyphomicrobiales bacterium | reverse complement strand
AAACCTTTTTCCCGCACAAGCTGCATTTCTTCACGGCTTACATCACCGGGAAACATGCGAAGTCGATAACGAAAAGCCGTCTCGGCAATGGGCAGGTAGATTTCCCAGTTCGGCCAGCCCCGGTCCGACCACTTTATGGCGTCCCCCAGTCCGGCCATGGGTGCTTCATAAGGGTTGGTATAGGCTTCAAGAGCCGAGCTCTGGTCAAGGCTGATCATTTCCCAGATAATCGCCGGACGCCGGTCATAGAGGGCGATTGAGCTAATCAACCAGGCCTGCAGGCGATGGTGGTCTGGATTGTCGTGGATTTCACCCAGCATGATGAAATCGTTGAGCGCCAGTGCCTCCGCCAGTTCCAGTGGCGTCACGAATTGGCCCTGTTTCGTCGACCAGATACGCCCGGTCAGAGGGTGATCCCGGTGGAGTTCTGATGTCCATGTTTTGATGGGCAGCTTGGTTTCTGCCGATAAATGTGTGGGCAGCCAGGACGCGCCCAACAGGATCAGGGCGGCTGAACAAAAACGCATAAATGCAACCGTCATTCGACGCACCTCACGACACAGTTCGATATTTCTGCTTTTCGTTTTCTATCTTAGCAGAATAATTATTTTGTGGCGCGCATAAGGTCGGCGAATTGATCGAAGAGATAGTGGCTGTCCTGGGGCCCCGGGGAAGCTTCAGGGTGATATTGAACGGAAAATATAGGCTTGTCCTTGACCCGTATGCCACAATTGCTGCCATCGAACAGAGAGACATGGGTCTCCTGGACACCTTCCGGCAAATGTTCACGGTCGACGGTAAAACCGTGGTTCATCGAGGTGATCTCAACTTTATCCGTCAGGCAGTCTTTCACAGGGTGGTTGGCGCCGTGATGTCCCTGATGCATTTTCCGCGTCTTGGCGCCAAGAGCCAGAGACAGCAACTGATGGCCGAGGCAGATGCCGAATATCGGTTTTTCCGACTTGACCAGGTCCTGAATTACCGGAACCGCATAGTCACCGGTCGCCGCCGGGTCGCCGGGACCGTTGGAGAGAAAAATCCCATCTGGTTTATAGGCGAGGATCTCGTCGGCCGATGCGGTTGCCGGTACAACGGTGACTTTGCACTTTACCTCGGCAAGGCAACGAAGAATGTTGCGCTTTGCCCCATAGTCAATGGCCACCACGTGAAACTCGGGATCGTTCTGCTCGCCATAGCCGGTTTCCCGATCCCACAGGGTTTCGTTCCACGAATAGGTCTGCCCGCAGGTCACCTCTTTAGCGAGGTCCATACCTTCAAGTCCCGGCCAGGCATCGACCTGGCGTTTGAGATCCTCGAGATCGAACTGTCCCGACGGGTCATAGGCGATAACCGCGTTCGGCATGCCATTTTCCCGGATGCGTATTGTCAGAGCCCGCGTATCGATATTTGAAATTCCAATTATCCCCCGCGATCGCAGCCAGTCATCGAGATGCTTTTCACTACGATAATTCGACGGATCGGTTATCGGTGATTTTACAATACATCCCCGCACACCCGAGGACGATGCCAGATTTGAGGTTTCAATGTCTTGATTATTCGCACCTACATTTCCTATATGCGGGAATGTAAACGTTATGATCTGCCCGGCATAGGAAGGATCCGTCAGTATTTCCTGGTAGCCGGTCATGGCTGTATTGAAACAGATTTCACCGACCGCCATGCCGACACTGCCAAAGCCTGTGCCGTAAATGGTGGTTCCATCCTGCAGAAGCAGTACGGCTGTCGGTTTTGCAGCCGTGTTTTCAGAAGCTTGATCTGAAGTCATTGAGGATCACTTTGGTTGTTGCATCTGGCGTCGCGCAGAGCGGTAATTCTTGACCGGTTTGTCCGGTGATAAGGCGGACGGAAGACATGTCCCGCAGCTCAAATTGGCGCGAACATTACGGGAAACACAACACAGGGTCAAGACGGGTCAGAAAATAATATTTGTTAGAAATCAGAGGGTTAAGTGAAAAACTGTGGGAATAAGCTATATCGCGTAGCGAATATCGTCTACAGTTCCCAAAACAGTAGAGAGACACATGCGAGATCAAATTAGCAACCAGCTTAAAACGGCCTTGAAGGCTCAGAAAAAGCGGGAGATATCCACCCTCCGGCTGATCCTGGCGGCAATCAAGGACCGGGATATTGCCTCCCGATCCAAGGGCAAGGACGGCGTCGATGATCAGGAGATCCTGGAAATTCTTGCGAAAATGATCAAGCAGCGTCAGGAATCCGTGAAAACCTACGAGGAAGCGGGGCGTCTTGAACTGGCTGAAGCCGAGCAGGAAGAAATTGAGATTATCTCTGGATTTCTGCCGGAACAGCTGAGTGCGGAAGATACGCGTTCCGCCGTGGAAACAGTTATCAAAGAGATCGGCGCAACCAGCCTCAAGGATATGGGACGCACCATGTCGATCCTCAAGGAACGGTATGCGGGGCAGATGGATTTCTCCGTTTCCAGCTCCATGGTCAAAGAGATATTGGGATAGCGACCAGCCCAATTCCCACACACTTTCAACAAGTCCGCTTAGCGCGTTGAGAGATCGTTCGATTCGTTGGCACGGATCGGACTATACTTGGATAGCGAATCACCGGCGGGGACGTTAATGCGGTTTGATGAAAACATTCTAAGCGAGATCAAGGCGCGTATTCCGGTCAGCCAGGTTGTTTCGGCAACGGTCAAGCTGAAACGACAGGGCCGTGAGTTCATCGGTTTGAGCCCGTTCAAAAACGAGAAGACACCGTCATTCACCGTCAATGACCATAAAGGTTTCTACCATTGCTTTGCCAGCGGTGAACACGGGGATATATTTTCCTTTCTCATGAAGATAGAGGGATTGAGTTTTCCGGAGGCGGTGGAAAAACTCGCAGGCATCGCCGGTGTGGCGCTGCCGCAACCGACGGAGCAGGATCGCGAGAAAAGCAGTCTGCGACAGGAGCTCATCGCGATCCATGAAAGTGCCGCCGCTTATTTTGTCGACGAATTGCGATCTGTGGCGGGACGTGAAGCCCGCGAATATCTGATTCAGCGGGGTATCGACCCCGAGTTGCAAAAACGGTTTCGTATCGGTTATGCCCCCGGCAACAGGACGGCTCTGAAAACTCATTTGCGGGAAGCGGGTTTCAAGCCGGAGAGCATAGCCCAGTCGGGATTGGTCATTGCTGGTGAGGATATCGCCGTGCCCTATGATCGTTTTCGCCATCGGGTCATGTTTCCCATTACCAATCTCAAAAACGAAGTCATCGCCTTTGGTGGGCGGGCGCTCAGTGAAGATCAGCCGGCCAAATATCTGAATTCTCCGGAAACGCTCCTCTTCCACAAGGGATCGGTTCTCTTCAATCTGGCGCAGGCGCGCCAGCCCGCATTCGATTCGGGCACGATCCTTATAGTCGAGGGCTATATGGACGTCATTGCCCTGGCCGGGGCCGGTTTTAACAACGCCGTAGCGCCCCTCGGGACCGCGGTGACCGATAACCAGCTGCGTCTGTTGTGGCGCATGGCGTCGGAGCCGGTTTTCTGTCTCGACGGTGACAGTGCGGGCAGGAAAGCCGCCTATCGGGCGGTCGAGACGGCGCTGCCGCATCTTGAACCCGGCAAGAGCGCCCGCTTTGTTTTCCTACCTGACGGACAGGACCCGGACGACATCGTTCAGGATCAGGGAGCGGAATTTTTTCGCCAGCTCCTCGACCGGTCTCAACCCCTGTCCGAGGTCCTCTGGCAAAAAGAATGGGAAGCCGGTGTCTGGGATACGCCGGAACGCCGCGCCGATCTTGAGGCACGTCTCAACGCTGCGGTTCGGACCATACAGAACGGATCCGTTAAATCCCATTACGAAGCTGATATCCGGTCGCGGCTCTTCGCGGCGTGGCGCGACAGTAACCGCCAACGTTATGACAAAAAGTCCGATAAAACCCGTAACAATCGCTATGGCGGACGTGGTCAGTCCGTTGCCGGACGACAAAAGAACTGGAATTCGTCCCGTGCGGGAAATTCGTTGTT
>JANQOC010000439.1 GCA_028279265.1 Hyphomicrobiales bacterium | reverse complement strand
GGCGCCGGCCTATCCTGCTGTATCGCCATGTCCATGCCCCAGGTTCACATCGTGGCCTTCTGTGGTGACCTGGGCTATGGATCGGCCCACGGGGCCCAGATGTTATCACTGATGCTTGGTTTCGGTGTCGTCAGCCGCCTGATTTCTGGCATGATCGCAGACAAGATCGGAGGCGTCGGAACGCTTCTCATCGGCTCGACCTTGCAGTGCATCGCACTGATGTTTTATTTACCCTTCAATGGATTGGCATCGCTTTACATTGTTTCTGCTCTTTTCGGTCTCTCCCAGGGGGGAATTGTGCCGAGTTATGCCCTCATCGTCAGGGACTATTTCCCGGTCCGGGAAGCGGGTACGCGGATCAGCCTGGTGCTGACGTCGACTATTGTGGGAATGGCGCTGGGTGGATGGATGTCCGGTGAGATCTATGATTACACCGGCAGTTACCGGGCCGCGTTTCTGAATGGGATTGCGTTCAATTTTGTCAACATGTCGATTGCCATGTGGTTGTTGATGGGACGCTCCCGCCGCCGTCCGGCCATGGGATGACGGGAACACTGGGACTACTGGATAGGGATTACAGGAACAGGATAAAGTCAAAAAATGTCACCAATTGCCACCGACGAGGGAACGGACCTTCCGGAAAACCAGTCTAGAAACATTGGGCTTCAACAGCTGTTCTTCCTGGTCCTGATCCCGTTCGCGCTCGGATATCTGATGTCCTATCTGTTCCGCGCGGTAAACGCGGTGATCGCGCCGAACCTGGTGACAGAAGTCGGGTTGACGGCCGGAGAGCTGGGTTTGCTGACGTCGGTGTACCTTTTGGCGTTTG
This sequence comes from Hyphomicrobiales bacterium, assembly GCA_028279265.1. GTDB lineage: Bacteria > Pseudomonadota > Alphaproteobacteria > Rhizobiales > CAYWUX01 > JANQOC01. The sequence goes on along the minus strand of JANQOC010000439.1, from coordinate 1,328 downwards.
CAACGTTCCAGCTTCCCCTGGGTATTCTCCTTGATCGCTATGGTCCGCGAAAGGTGCAGGCCATTCTGCTTTGTATTGCCGCCCTGGGCGCTTTTACATTCGGAATTTCCGAAAACAAGTGGATGCTGACATTGGGCCGGGGCCTCATCGGATTGGGGGTTTCCGGTGCACTGATGGCCGGGTTCAAAGCGGTTGTCCTCTGGGTGCCGACCCCGCGCCGTGCTTTGGCGAATATGGTGATCCTCATATTCGGCGGTATCGGCATCATGATTTCGACGGTGCCCGCGGAAATCGGCGTACAACTCATTGGCTGGCGCGGCGTATTCTATTGCCTGACGGGAATGACACTTGTTGTGGCCCTGCTTATTTTCTTCGTTGTTCCGGAACGCCCGAAAAATTTGAAGGAAACCATTCAGGTCGCGCCGCTGGAGGGATTGAAACGAATTTTCAATGACAGGGTTTTCTGGAAGGTTACGCCATTGGTGATGACCACACAGGGGTCCTATATCGGCATTCAAACCTTGTGGGCGGGACCGTGGCTGCGGGATGTTGCCGGCTTTGATCGCGATATCGTCGCCGTCTACCTGCTTATCCTGGCGGTGGCCTTCCTGGTGGGAACGATTTCGTCGGGGGTGATTGCCGACTGGTTGATCCGCAAGGGAATTGATCTGCTGACCGTCATGAACGGTTTCATCCTTTTGTTTTTTGCCTCGCAGCTCGCCATAATTTTCGAATTCATCGATTTGCTCATGCCAATCTGGTTCCTATTCGGGGTGACGGGCGTCGGCGGTGTCCTGGCCTATCCCTGGCTCTCGTCACATGTCGGTACAGAACTATCGGGCCGAGCCAATACGGCCATGAATATGGCGTTGTTTCTGTTCGCGTTCCTTTCCCAATACCTGATTGGCGAGATCATTGACTTGTTTCCCGCAAGCTCAGCTAATGCCTATGCGCCTGTCGGTTATCAGGTTGCTTTTGGTTGTGTTCTGGGGATCCAGATCCTGGCTTTTGTCTGGTATCGGATCGGCTACAAGAATTGGTATAAGCCTATGGAACGCACGGCTTTAGAGAGCTAGTTACGAGTTGACTGTGGGACCCGGTTAGCACTTTCCGCCGCTGTTTTCCCAGAGAATTTCGCCCCATTTGCTGACGCCGATGCGTTTTTGCTTGCCGTCCTTACAGGCATTGAATGACAGGCCCGGGAGCGTGCCGTCGAGCACTTTGACATTTTTGTAGCCCTGGGATGTCAATCTTTTCGAAATATCCGACATAGAGAGACCACTGCTTTTTGCCGATCCGGAATTGCCCTGTGCCAGGATGATCTCGGA
>JANQOC010000419.1 GCA_028279265.1 Hyphomicrobiales bacterium | reverse complement strand
GTACTCGCTCCTCTGAAAGATAAAGAAACTAAAGACAAATCGTCTTAAATCCTTGAAAATTCAAACGGTTCAATATTCGAATTCGTTAGATTATGGTTGTTTCGCGCTGACAATTCGTTATGTTCATCGGTCGATGACAGGGGCAGTTCCGTAGAGGTGATTTCGGTCTAAAAATTTGTTTTATGCAATTCCCATTAACCATATCGCTTGACGCGATGGGTGGAGATCGCGGCCCCGAAGTCGTTATTGCCGGTGCCAACATCTCACTCATTCGCCATCCGGAAACCAAATATATCATGTTTGGTGACGAAGCCGCGATCCGGCGCGAACTCCTGAAATATCCGAAACTGATGGAGCGGAGCGAGGTTGTCCATACGGATGTCTCCATTCCCATGGATGCAAAACCGAGTCTGGCGCTGCGCCGGACAGGCAGAACCAGCAGTCTCTGGAAGGCGATAGAGGCGGTCTCCAAGGGTGAAGCGAGCGCCGTCATTTCGGCCGGGAACACCGGCGCATTGATGGCCATGTCAAAATTTTGTCTGAAGACCCTGGTCGGGATCGATCGGCCGGCCATTGCTGCCATTTGGCCGACTGTCGAGAGCGAATGCATCGTTTTGGATGTCGGCGCAAATGTGGGAGCCGATGCCACGCAACTCGTTGATTTCTCGATCATGGGGGCGGCCATGGCGCGGGCCCTGTTTGGTATCGAGAAACCTTCGGTCGGGCTTCTGAATGTCGGTGTCGAGGAAATCAAGGGCCTCGATGAAATTAAGAAAGCCGCCGCCGCCCTTAGAGAGCTGGAACTTCCGCTCACCTATCACGGGTTTATCGAGGGAGATGCGGTGGGACATGGCGTCGTTGATGTGGTTGTAACGGAGGGCTTCAGTGGCAATATCGCCTTGAAAACCGCTGAAGGGACGGCAAAACAGATCGGTGCCTATCTCAAAGCGGCGATGAACCGATCACTGATGGCTCGAATTGGTGCCGTCTTTGCCCAGGGTGCCTTCAGGGCCCTGCGTCAGAAAATGGATCCCCGGCAATTGAACGGCGGCATTTTTCTCGGACTGAACGGCATTGTGATCAAGAGCCATGGGGGTACTGACGAAACCGGTTTTGCCAGTGCCATTGATCTGGGGTATGACATGGCAGCGAATGGTCTGGTGAACAATATCAAGGATGATGTCGAAGTCATAAACGATGTGAGAGCTGTTGACGTCGCATCCTAGGAACAAGGGACTGAGGATTGAGTAAGCTGCGTTCGGTTATAAAGGGTTGTGGGTCCTATCTGCCCGAGAAGGTTCTCACAAACCATGATCTTTCGAAAATTGTTGATACCAGTGATGAATGGATCAGCGAGCGAACGGGTATTCACCAACGTCATATTGCTGCCGACGATGAATACACCTCAGATCTCGGCTTGGTGGCCGCCCGGCGTGCGCTGGAAGACGCGGACATACCGGCTTCTGATGTTGATCTGATCATATTGGCGACGTCGACCCCGGATCAGACCTTTCCCGCAACGGCAACGACAATCCAGGCGGAGCTGGGCATACATGAAGGCGCTGCCTTCGACGTTCAAGCCGTATGCTCGGGTTTCGTTTATGCGCTCGCAACCGCGGACAGTTTCCTGAAATCGGGCCAGCACAAATGTGCTCTGGTCATCGGTTCTGAAACTTTTTCCCGTATTCTTGACTGGACGGACAGGGGAACCTGCGTCCTATTCGGTGATGGGGCCGGCGCCGTCGTTGTCTGCGCCGAAGAAGCCGGTGAGACGCCGGACAATGAAGGCATTATTGCGTCGCGACTTCGTTCCGATGGCCGCTACCGGGACAAGCTCTATGTGGATGGCGGCCCCTCAACAACCCAGTCCGCCGGCTATTTACGGATGAACGGTCGTGAAGTCTTCCGTCATGCGGTTTCCAAGATTTCCGGTGTCATTGAAGAAACCCTGGAAATTGCCGGTCTGGATGTTGAGGAGATCGACTGGTTCGTGCCCCACCAGGCCAACAAACGTATCCTCGACGGGACCGCGCGTAAAATAGGTCTCTTGCCGGAAAAGATCGTGATCACGGTCGACAAGCATGGCAATACTTCCGCGGCATCAATCCCCCTGGCGCTCGATATTGCGGTCAAGGACGGACGCATCAAAAAAGGCGATCTTGTACTGATGGAGGCCATGGGCGGGGGGTTCACTTGGGGTGCCGTTTTGGTGCGGTGGTAACGTCTTATCCGGTTAAAATTGAACACTGCGCAGGTCGGGAGAGAACCTGAGAAGAGTGTTTACGTGATGATCTGCGTCGTCAGAATTCGATTTTTCTAAATTTGCAGGATGAATTGTCCCAATTTGCCTTAGATTTTTTCAACAGACCCTGGATTCTGTGTCAATAAATCAAGATTAATTTGTAAAATCAGCACTTTGCTCGATAAACCGTTTGACCTCTCAGGCACCTTTCCCTAGCATGTTGATAAGGTGAAATGAGAGGGAGATTGATAGGAATGGCGGGTAAAACGCTGACACGTGCTGATCTAGCGGAAGCCGTTGTCCAGAAAGTGGGCTTACCCCGCAATGAGTCTGCAGATCTCGTTGAGATGGTGCTGCGAGAGATCACAGGCAGCCTTGAAAAAGGTGAATCTGTCAAACTTTCATCCTTCGGCTCATTTGGAATTCGGGAGAAAAATGAGCGCATGGGACGCAATCCTAAAACAGGCGAAGAAGTTCCGATCACGCCTCGGCGCGTCCTGGTTTTTCGTGCAAGCAATATCATGAAAGATCGTATCAACAGCGCTTTATCGGAGTCGAAACCTGTAGAACCATAGAATTGCGGCATGTGGACCTTGGGGGTGGTCGTGCAAAAATCAAATGAGGCCTTTAGAACAATCAGCGAAGTGGCCGCTGAATTGGATATTCCTAAACACGTACTGAGATTTTGGGAGGGTAAATTCACCCAGCTCAAACCGATGAAACGCGGGGGTGGACGGCGCTATTACCGTCCGGAAGATATTGAGCTGCTCAAGGGGATTTATCACCTTCTCAAGGGCGACGGCTATACGATTAAGGGTGTTCAAAAACTGATCAAGAACCAGGGGGTTGGTTATGTCAAAGCCTGCTGGCAAGAGGACGGTGCCGGCGGGCATCTGGATCAGTCACCGGATATTCCCGATTTGGCTTCGGAAGCCGCCCAGTCCGCGGCACAGGCCAAGCAGCGGATAGGAAAGAAGTCCGGTAAAGAGGTGCCGCAGCAATCCGTTGCAAGTGA
>JANQOC010000404.1 GCA_028279265.1 Hyphomicrobiales bacterium | reverse complement strand
TTGGCGAGCTCGGCCAGGGACAAAACGCTCTGCTCCCCTTCCAGCAGGATGCACAGTATTTTTAGACGCACCGGCTGAGATAACATCTCCATAAGCTTCGCGGCTTCGGCAATTTTGGGTTCCAAAGCCATCATGTCTAAAGTTTTTGATTTCGGCACTTGAATATCGGTCATCTCTTATATAAATAACCTCTTATATAAATTGTTCAAGGAGGTGATCATGGTTGAACAGATTAATCGCACAATAATCATACATCTTTTTACCCTCTTAACAGCCTTAATCCTCACTGCATTTCTCAGTCTTCCCACGTCCGCCGAAGACGGATCGACATTGTTTAAAGACAATTGTGAAAGCTGTCATGGCACAAAAGCCCGTGGACCGGACCGGGTCGCTCCCCCCATGGTCGCCGTCAAGAACCATTATTTGAGCGAATATCCGAGTGAAGAGAAATTCGTCGCCGCGATCGCGGACTGGCTGAAAAAACCGGATCACGGGAAAACTCTGATGCCCGGAGCCGTGCAAAGATTCGGTGTCATGCCGCCGCTGGAACTCGAGCCGGATGCACGCCGGGATCTGGCCAAATATATCTATACCACAGACTTTCAAATGCCGGGTTGGTATCGTGAGCATTTCAGGAAGGAGCACGGAAAGGATCCTCAATAGCGAAATAAGCGCCCGACATTTCGCAGAGATTGAATCCCGAGAAGGAAGTTATCATGAAGAATGAACTGGTAAATTTATCCCAGAAAGCCGAGATCACGCCTTTCTTTGACCAACAGACCAATACCGTGAGTTATGTCGTCAAAGACCCGGGTAGCATCTCTTGTGCGGTCATCGACAGTGTTCTTGATATCGACTATGCGGCGGGTCGGCTGACTTACGAACATGCCGATGAAATCATTGCATTCGTAAAAAACCGGGATCTCAAACTAGAGTGGCTGATCGAAACCCATGTGCATGCGGATCACCTGTCGGCAGCCCCTTACATCCAGTCGCAACTTGGGGGAAAAATCGGGATCGGTGAAAATATCACCATTGTTCAGGAGACTTTCGGCAAAGTGTTCAACGAGGGAACGGAATTTCAGCGCGACGGTTCCCAGTTCGATGCCTTGTTCAAGGATGGGGACACCTACAAGATCGGAGACCTGGAAGCCTTCGTCATTCACACGCCAGGCCATACCCCCGCCTGCATGACCCATGTCATCGGCGATGCCGCCTTTGTCGGAGATACGCTGTTCATGCCCGACGGCGGCACGGCACGGGCTGATTTTCCGGGTGGCGATGCCGGGGAACTTTATGACTCCATTCAGAAAATCCTGAGCCTGCCCGACGAGATGCGCCTTTTTATGTGCCATGACTACGCTCCGGGAGATCGAGAGTTTGCCTGGGAGACGACTGTGGCGCAGGAAAAAGCGGACAACATTCACGTCGGCAAGGGAACCTCCAGAGAGGAGTTTATCAAGTTGAGAGAAGCCCGGGATGCCACTCTCGCAGTACCTCGGCTGATTTTGCCCTCGCTGCAGGTGAACATGCGCGCCGGGGAGGTCCCGAGAGACAAGCAAGGCAATCAGGTCTTGAAAGTTCCGATTAACGCCATCTGATTGCAAGAATTTTTGCCCAATTTCGATACAGGAAATTCGTGAGGATATTACTTTAAATGATTACGGAATTTACGCCCATCCAAGGTTTGCTTGGAGGTGGATTGATTGGTCTGGCCGCTGTCCTGTTGATGGCGGGACTGGGTCGGATCGCCGGAATAAGCGGCATTTTCTCCGGTCTCTTGAACGCCAAACTGTTTAGCGCAGGAAACGAACAGACTTGGCGAATTTATTTTATCGGCGGCCTCCTGATCGGTGCGGCTCTATTTGGCTCGATTGTATCCGTCGACGTCGCTTTTATTTCAAGCTGGCCGCTCTTGGTCATAGCCGGACTGCTAGTCGGCGCCGGCACGCAACTGGGATCCGGGTGCACCAGCGGCCATGGGGTTTGCGGTATGGCCCGGCTTTCCCGCCGTTCCGTGACCGCAACCCTGGTCTTTATGCTGACCGCTATTATCGTCGTCTATTTTGTTCGTCACATTTTTGCAATTACTTGATTGGAATTATTGGTTATGAAACATCTTTTGGCACTTACTGCCGGCTTCTCAATGGGTGTGGGCCTGTCCCTGTCCGGAATGATCAACCCGGCGAAAGTTATCAATTTCCTGGATTTCGCCGGCTCCTGGGATTCCACGCTGATCGCTGTTATGGGCAGTGCTCTCGCCACGACATTCCTCGGTTACCGTTTCATCTTGAACCGGGAAAAGCCGCTGTTCGATGAACGTTTTCATGTGCCCACCCGAAATGACTTGGATGGATCGCTGATATTCGGCGCTGTCCTGTTCGGAACGGGATGGGGCATTGCGGGCTTCTGTCCCGGCCCCGCCATCGCCGCCTTGACCACACTTAACCCCGAGCCCTTTGTCTTTGTCGCCGCCATGGCTTCGGGCATGATCGTGACGCGGGCCTTATCGACGGCCACTCAGCACAGAAAGTCTCTGCAATAGCGGATAGTTCGGTTTCAATGCAAAAAAAGAACTGCGAAATCAGAACAGCGACATCAAAACAAAGAGATAGCCGGAGCCTTCCGGTTCATTTGATTTGCATCAACGCCTGACCGCGGGGATTGGCCTACAGATTCCCCTAGCGATTTGCATCGGTCCCCGGCTAGAGTCAATGCTCAGGAAACGCGAAAAACGCGGTGCGGACCCACATTCACCCTCTTGCGGAGGAAGTTATGGCTTGGTCGTTTTCAGTTGGAAAAATTGCCGGCAGTGATGTCAGAATTCATATCACTTTCTTTCTGTTGCTGGCCTGGATTGGATTGGCGAACTATCAAAGGGGCGGCCTTGATGTGGCGATTGAAAGCATCGCCTTTATCATCGCCATTTTTGCTTGTGTGCTGGCCCACGAGTTCGGACATATTCTCACCGCCCGCCGTTACGGGATCCGCGCGCCCGTTGTTACCCTGCTTCCGATCGGCGGTGTCGCCAGTCTCGAACGTATGCCCGAAAAACCGGGCCAGGAGATCCTCGTCGCATTAGCCGGACCTGCGGTAAACTTTGTCATCGCATTTCTGCTGATTATCCTTGTGGGCCCCTCTCTCGATCCCCAGGCGCTCAATGCCCTCGAAGATCCCGAAATAAGCTTTGCCGCCCGTCTTGCGGCGGTGAATATTTTTATTGCGGTGTTCAATCTCCTTCCCGCTTTCCCCATGGATGGGGGCCGCGTCTTCCGGGCCTTGCTGGCTCTCAGATACTCACGGTCTTATGCCACCAGTGTCGCCGCAAAGACCGGCCAGATGCTTGCCTTCCTGTTCGGGTTTCTGGGCTTGGTCGGCGGCAATCCCCTGCTGATTTTTATCGCGATCTTTGTCTATCTGGCGGCAACGGCGGAAGAACAGGCCACCATCCAGCACGAAGTCGCCGCCGATCATGTCGCCAGGGATGCCATGATTACCCGCTTTAAATCTCTCGCACCTGCTGACACCATTGAAGATGCGACCCGGGCCCTGTTGGAAACAACCCAGGTCGAATTTCCCATCCTCGACGGCACCGGAAAATTTCTCGGCATGCTGACGCGCACGGAGATGATCAGGGCGCTGACCGAAGCCGGTGCTGCGACTCCGCTGGAATCGGTTATGGAAAGTGATATCCCGGTTTGCCGGGAAACAACGAAACTGACCACCGCTTTGCAAATGCT
>JANQOC010000401.1 GCA_028279265.1 Hyphomicrobiales bacterium | reverse complement strand
GTTGCTTTGCTGAAACCGTCAACCAGGGGTCTGTCTTTTTGCCGATATGCCCATTCCGTCTTTATGCTCTTTTCCCAAGCATAGTTTTTTTCCAGTTCACTGTAGTCAACCGGATTTGCCAGGTAAACGAACCGGCAGTCGTCGCACTGAACGATGTTCCAGGGCGGACGCGAATAATGATCGAGGTTTTTCTGGCGTGAACCTTCGCAAGATGGACAATTTCTCGAAACCGACATGTAGCAATCATTCTTCTTTTTTATTTGGATGCGCCCCAGGCAACCAAGAGGTACCTCATCTTATAAGCCAATCGGGGACAATTACCACTGCTTAAATTATTAGAAACATGGTCTGTAAATTATTGCAGGACGGCAATCCACGATGTCGGGCGTTAAAAATTCAATTCTGTATAAGGCCACCCCGAAACAACAGTCCCGACCTTAGAGCCCAGCTTCGGAAAAGAGCGGTAAATCAAATTTGTCTGAATAAACCGTGATTTATTTCGGCAAACCGTCCAACAGTTTTTTCAGTTCTGAAGCCATGCCGCCACGCATATCTTCCCGGTCGAGAGCAAAGGCAATATTTGCGGAGAGAAAACCAAGTTTGGAACCGCAGTCATAGCTGCGACCGGAATATTTCAATGCGTGGAAAGGCTGCAGGTCGATGAGCTGTTTCATGGCATCGGTGATCTGAATCTCACCGCCGGCACCTGCTTCCTGGGATTGGAGAATTTCGAAAATCTCGGGTTGCAGGATATAGCGTCCCATGATGATCAGGTTGGAGGGCGCCGTACCTTGTTCCGGTTTTTCAACCATACCGGTTACCGGCCAGACATTGTCTTGTCCCTCGCCGATACTCACAACGCCGTATTGATGTGTTTCCGAAGGTTCGACTTCTTCCACGGCGATCATATTGCCGCCAAGCTGATCATGGCGGTCGATCATCTGCGCCAGGCACCCCTTGGGACGACAATGGGTGAGAACATCGGGAAGCAGAAGGGCAAACGGCTCGTCGCCAACGAGATCACGGGCGCACCAGACCGCGTGTCCCAGGCCCAGGGGTTGCTGCTGGCGGGTAAAACTTGTCTGCCCGGCGCCGGGCAGTTCCTTCAGGAGTTGCTCCAGCTCTTTGTTTTTGCCCCGCTCCGCCAGGGTTTGTTCCAGCTCAAACTGCCGGTCAAAATGATCCTCAATGACCCCCTTATTGCGACCCGTGACAAAAATGAAATGTTCAATTCCGGCTTCGCGCGCTTCATCAACAACGTGCTGAATAAGTGGCCGGTCGACAACCGTCAACATCTCTTTTGGCATCGCCTTGGTTGCCGGTAAAAATCGGGTTCCGAGACCGGCAACCGGAAAAACCGCCTTTCTAATTGTTTTCCCGCTCATCTTGTCCTTCAGTTTGTCTCTGTGTGTTTCGTTTCTGTCGTCGGAGACTGGATAGTGCCCAAATCCAGATATTTCAAATAGATCTTGAACAATTCAAATAGATAATATGTCTCTCATTAACAGGGATATAGCGCCAGGAGAACCTTGGAGCGAACGGGATGTGGGCAATCCACAATAGAAAATAGTGATAGGGTCAGTTTTTTTTAGTAACAGAGGGATGAAAGGCGCTTTTTTGCAACGCTTCTGATGTGAAAACATTGAAAACCCGGCGAATCCAGTCAAATAAGTTTCAATTCCATGGGGGGCATCTATTCCCGATTGCCAAAGTGAGATAAGTAGAGGGCAATTCAAACCTGATGCCGCCGGTTTCGGGGACGACCGAAAAATGTAGATTTCATTGGAATGTCGTCTATTGCAAACGATGGGATCAGAAAAAACTATAGAAGAATTAGCATTACGCAATGTTTGAGTGGGATTGGGCTGACATTCTGGAGTTTACAGCGACTCATCAAATGGGGGTCGCACTGCTCATCGGTTTCGTCGGAATTATTTTCACGCTGTTGTTCAATGGCTGGCGGGAGCGGCGAGCGAACCGCTATAATATCAATCACCAGCGCCGAATTCTCAGAACCGCATTACTCAACGAAGCCAAAATCATTCGCTTTGCAATTGAGCACCGTCTGCGACTGTTTAAAGGCGAAGAGGAAATGGTGCACTATGACAAGCTTGATACATCTTCCATGAGTGAAGTTTATCGCGCGCATCTCGATCGCATGGGGCTGCTGACGGATCGGGAAGTCGAATATACGGTTGGGGCCTATTCCGCCTTTGTTGATTTCGTCAACGCCATAGACAAGGAATTGCGCATCCTTTCCCCGGATCAGGGTGACATCATGAAATTCGAGAACGATGCCCCCGCGGTTACCAAGGTCCTGTGGATGTATGAGAAAATGCTCGACAATTTTGAGCAGGCAATTCAGACACTGCAGAAAAACCGCTGATTGCAGAAATTCAGATGGTTATTTCTGCTTGGATTTGGCCTGAACCTTTGCCCAGCTGTCGCGCAAGGGGAGTGTCCGGTTAAACACCAGTTGCGAGCTGTCGCTATCCTTGTCCTTGACGAAATAGCCCAATCTTTCGAACTGAATTGTTTTTTCCACCTGACACGCGCCGAGGGAGGCTTCCCCCCAGCAGTTTTCAAGTCGCTTGAAAGACTCCTTGTTCAATCCATCGAGAAAATCATCGCCTTGCGATGGAACTTCGTCGGCGAACAGATGTTCATAAATCCGCGTTTCGAAAGGTATTGCGTGCTTTGCCGAAACCCAGTGCAGGGTCGCCTTGACTTTACGTCCGTCCGGTGAATCACCGCCACGGGATTCCGGATCGTAAGTGCATCTGAGTTCGGTAATGTTGCCGCTTTCATCTTTTACGACGTCGGTGCAGGTCACATAATAGGCATAGCGCAGGCGAACCTCGCGCCCCGGCGCCATTCGAAAAAACTTCTTCGGCGGATCTTCCATAAAGTCATCACGCTCGATGTACAGCTCTCGGCCGAAAGATATTTTTCGCTGTCCCGCGCTTGCGTCTTCCGGATTATTAACGGCTTCAAGTTCGTCTTCCTGGTCTTCTGGCCAGTTTTCGATCACCAGCTTCAGCGGATTAAGGACGGCCATACGTCGTTCAGCCACCTTGTTCAACTGCTCCCTAACGCAGCTTTCCAGGTAAGCCATCTCAATGAGATTGTCGCTCTTGGTGACACCGATGCGTTTGGCGAAGTCCCTAAGGGCTTCGGCGGGAAATCCGCGCCGGCGCATGCCGGAGATGGTGGGCATACGCGGATCGTCCCATCCTTGAACATGGTTCTCATTGACAAGTTGGATCAGCCGTCTTTTTGACAGTACCGTATGGCTGATATTCAGGCGCGAATACTCATACTGCCGGGGACGCGCCGGCACGGGAAGATTTTCAATCAGCCAGTCATAGAGGGGGCGGTGGTCGGCAAACTCCAGGGTACAGAGTGAATGGGTCACATTCTCTATGGCGTCCGACTGCCCATGAGCGAAATCATAGGTCGGGTAGATACACCAGCTATTCCCCGTATGGGGATGTTCGGCTTTCAGAATGCGATAGAGAACGGGATCGCGCATATTTATGTTGCCGCTGCCCATATCTATTTTTGCTCGAAGAACACGCGTCCCTTCGTCAAAGTCTCCGGCGCGCATGCGGCGAAACAGATCCAGGTTTTCCTCACGGCTGCGGTCCCGGTGAGGGCTGTTTTTTCCCGGCTGCTTCAAAGTTCCGCGATACTCCCGGATTTCCTCGGCGGTCAGATCATCAACATAAGCCTTGTCGTTCTCAATGAGGTGTTCGGCCCAGGCGTAGAGTTGTTCAAAATAGTCGGATGCAAAATAGAGGTGGTCCCCCCAGTCAAAACCCAACCACCGGACATCCTGTTTTATGGCTTCGATATACTCTTCTTCTTCTTTCGCGGGATTTGTATCATCCATGCGCAGGTGGCAGCGGCCATCAAATTCTTCGGCGATTCCAAAGTTCAGGCAAATGGCTTTTGCATGACCGATATGGAGATAGCCATTGGGCTCCGGTGGAAAACGGGTGATAATCTCGCTCGTATTCTTGGCCGCAAGATCGGTCGCGACTTGTTCGCGAACAAAGTCCTTAGGGGCGGTGGCCGTAGAATTTTCTTTGTTTTCCATAGGGTTGTCCAAATCGGTCAGAAGTCTTCGGCTTTATCCGAAGCGCTCTCCGCAGTTTTTCCTACCTCTGTGAGGGAAATGAGGGCTGCCGTCAAGTACTGGCTGGGGTGCAAGGATTCGAACCTCGATTTCCCGATCCAGAATCGGAAGTAATGCCTTTATACGACACCCCAGCACGTCCTCTGTCCAGATATCACCTTACCAGGAGGCAATAGCGGTCAGGTTCTTAACTGTCATTGATCGGGTCGGCCCAGTCAGATGGGAGATGAATCGCACGAGTTCAAGAGGTGCGGGGCAGGGCCGCTATCAGATTTTTAAGGCTCAGCAAACCCAGGGCCGGAATCTTGATTCCGAAGTCCTGCAAATCGATACCCCAGGTAACTCCAAGAATATGGAGTTCAAGGCCTTCTTTCGGGGCTAGGGCTGCACCGATGATTCCATTCCATGACACCTGCCATCCGGAGCCTGAAGGGGGCGTGTGCCAGTTAATTCCAGACCCCAGAAAATCCTTGCCGACAGCGGTCGGTGGAAGTTCAAGGCCGAGTTCGGGAACGTTGCGCGCGATCCAGGCCACAAAAGTATTGGAGTTGGGGCCGGGCCAAACGCGGTAATCTCCTCTGTTGGAGTTCGGATAGCGACGTATTGCTTCCTGGATCTGGGGAATGAGCTTGCGTGCTTTCGGCCCACGTAATTCAAGAATGATTTCCGGCGCGTTGGAATACCAATACCCATCAGCCGGGAACGCATTACGCCGAACGGGACGGCCCCAACCGACAACATCGTAGCGCTCAAAGGACCGGGCATTCTTTTCCTTTATCAGAATCCAGGTATGTACGGCCAGAATACCTTTCCAGCGACCCGCCCGGGCGGCATAAACCTGGATTATGGCTTCCCGGTTTTTTGCAGGATGCGGCGCAATGCCCGTAGCCGACCAGTCGGCGGTATTCCAACTTTGTGGCCAGCCCTGAGTGTAGGACCACAACGTACCGGCCCCAAGGGGAAGGACAAGCAGAGACAGAAAAATTATTATCAGTGTTTTCATATTCAATAATTGTTACACTTGTGCGAAATCAATTTCTACCGTTTCATTCAATACCGAGACATCGACGTATAGAGCAGAAATCCGGCTAAATCCTGGAACACTGAAACGGTGAATTCACAATGAATTTATGAGGTAGAGTTAACAATGGTGCGTTTGGCAAACATTCCCGTGGATACACTTGATGGAGAGGCCAAGGATCTGTTTGACCGGATCGTGGGCGGTGCGCGCGGCAAGGATCGGCCGCTTTCGGATTTTGTGAATCAAGAAGGTGGATTGCGTGGACCATTCAATCCGCTGCTCTATACGCCTGAAATCGGTAATGTCTCGCAGGCGCTGGGGGAAAAGATCCGTTTTCGCTCCTCGCTTTCGGATGCCGTGCGGGAGGTCGCAATTTTGACGGTCGCCGCCCATTGGCGCGCCGACTATGAATGGTTTGCACATGCGAAAATTGCCCGCAATATCGGTATCAGCGAACAATTGCTGTCAACCATAAAAGGCCGGCAACCCATTTCTCCTGAGGGTGAGGATGCGGTTCTTGGGGCGACTCAGAAATTCATAATGGAATTGCTGGAAAATCAACGCGTGACCGATGAAACATTCAACAGCGCCAGAGAAGGCGTGGGAGACACCGGAGTTGTCGAGCTTGTGCTGCTGTTCGGGTATTACACGCTCATTTCCGCAACCCTCAATACGTTCGAAATCCCCTTACCTGAAGGGGAGCGATCTCCGTTTGACGGGAGTTAGATCTGCATCGGGATCGCGTTCCGGGCCGAACTGCGGGACTGAATTTGGGGGACTTGAATTGCGATCCCTTAGTTGGCCACGGCAGGTTCGTCCGATGTCGATCCCGCTCGAACCCAGCCCTCCAGAGGCCCTTCAAGAGCTTCCAGGGGTTGGTAGCCAAACGTCAAGGCCGCCCAGTCCTCGCCGTCGCGAACCAGGACCGTCGGATATCCGGTTACTCCCATACTGCGGGACCAGTTGAAATCCTGGAACGTCTCCTGTTTGGTCGCTTCATCGTGAAACGTCTTTAAGAATTCCGCACCGTCGATCCCGTGCTGTTCGGCAGCTTCCACATAGATGTCGTCGGCGTTTGTATCTTTGGCATCGGCATAAAACCCGCTCTGAACCGTTGCAAAATAGGGAAACGCTTTTTCCGGCTCAAGCTTGCGTACGGCAACAACAGAACGGCAGGCAGGTTCCGTGTCGTAGAGCCAGCCGAGATTTTCCAGGGATTTGTAGCTAAAGGGTTGTCCTGACCGCTCGCTGATTTCTTCCCAATGATGGCGAAGGAATTCCGCTCTCTTTTCATCCGTGATGCAATTGTCTCCGACATGGAGACCGCCGACCACCAGAGTCATTTTGACTTCATGCTTGTGCTTATTATTCAGGTGCTGAATTACCGGCGAAAAACCGTAGCACCAGGAACACATGGGATCTCCGATATAAACAATTTCCTTATTCACAGGATCAGAAGTCATAGGATCAGGCTCTCATTCTTTTGAGTTGTGGGGACCGGGCCATCTTCTCCCAATGCGGGCCGTTAACCTTCCCAGAAGCCGGGCCATCCGGGAGTACGGGATTCCTCGCGTACTCAATCAGGCAGGACAATAGCGGATCGGATGGGTCCTTGTCGATTAAATTGAGATCGGAGGTCCAAAATTTATCGGGATATGGAAAACCAGGACCAAATACCTTAAGAACAGTGGAGAATTGAGAACAAGAAACTATTTTGCGGAGGATCCCATGGTGCCGATTATCGATGCCCATCATCACATCTGGCGGCAGGAAGATTTGCCCTGGCTCAAGGGGCCCATGGTGCCACGAATTTTCGGTCCCTATGAACCCCTGCGTCGCGACTATCCGGTGACCGAATTCCTCGAAGACCTCGAAGGCAATGACGTTGAAGCTTCGGTCTACATCCAGGTCAACTGGGGAAAAGGTCAGGAACTGGAAGAGGTTCGTTGGGTGAGCGAAGTCAATAAGGAACATGGCTGGCCCCATGCCATCGTTTCCTATGTGGATCTGCTCTCCGACACCGCTCCGGAGATGATAAGTGCGCAGTCAGAATATCCCCTGATGCGCGGGGTTCGCATGCAACTCCACTGGCATGAGGACGAACGATATCGCTTTCAACCTGAACCTGATGTGATGAACAAACCGATATTCCGGGAAAATTTCAAACATCTTGCAGATCAGGGCTGGTCATTTGACCTGCAGCTTTTTGCCGGACAGATGAAAGACGGCGCTGAACTGGTTGCGGCCTTTCCGGATACCACTTTTATCCTGCAGCATGTGGGTATGCTTGAAGATGGGGCGCCAACCAATCGGGAACACTGGCTCGACGGGTTGAAGCGTCTGGCCGAACATCCGAATGTTGTCGTGAAAATATCCGGACTGGGTACGTTTATTCATGAGAATTCTGAGACCCATATCGCCGATGTCGTCGGCCAGGCTCTCGAGTTATTCGGTGTGCAAAGATGTGTGTTCGGATCCAACTTTCCCATTGAGAAACTCTGGACGGATTATGACGCCTTGATTGGCGCTTACCGCCGTACCCTGTCGCATCTCAGCACGCAGGAACAGAAAGCCATATTTTATGACAACGCGTCCCGGATTTATCGATTGGGTTTGAGTTAGGGCTCAAATCCTTGTCAAATACTGTAACAACATGTGTCATCCAAGGACGTTTCGACGCCTCTGGAACGCGGTTAAGTCAAACATGACACAGAGGAAATTGAACGTAATTCATAATTTCAATTGGGGTATGCGGATTTTCATTTGGTGAAACTAATTTTCATTTGCTAAAAAATAGGTGCGCACTATCCTCCATAAACACAGTGCGCGCAATTGCACAGTTGCTTTCTCCTTATCATAAGGGAGTGGTGCGGGTCGAACCGTTACCGCTCCTTTATTGTTTTGGCTGGACTAACTCCAGAACTTGTCCCATAGTTTAACTATTGGAAATAAATTTGAAGTTTTAGAAAGCAGGGTCAAGACTTAGATGTCACGACCCAGGGAGGTATTGATGGCGCTTCAGGATCGGGAATTCGAGGAAAAAGTCCGAAAAACCTACCGTGCGAAATTACCTGTCCTTGATGTTTCAGGTTTTCTCAGTGGTGATGAACAAGCCAAGCAATCCAGCGCCAAAAACCTTCGCGAAATCTGCGAGGATCTGGGCTTTATTTCGGTCGTCGGCCACGGCATTTCGCAAGCAGAGATCGATGAGATAGAGAATGAAACCAAACGTTTTCATGATCTGCCCATGGAGGATAAGCTTGCCATTAAGGTCAACCAGCATCAGCGCGGTTACATTCAGCCGAAGGCGACGCTGATCAAACACTCCACCTACAGCGACAATAAAAAGTTTGATCTGAATGCGACCCTGGTCATGGCCACGGAATATGCCGATGACGATCCCGGTGTCGTTGCCGGCAAGCAGTTTTACGCAAAAAACCAATGGCCGGGAAACCTGCCGGGTTTCAAAGAAAACGTGCAGAAATATATGGGCCGGATTACGGATGTCGGTAAGAGCATCCTGCCTTTGTTTGCCCTGGCACTGGAACTGGAAGAGGATTATTTCGATCCTTATTTCGAGAACAATTATACCTATTTCCGCATGGCTTATTATCCGCCGAAACCAGCCCTGGAAGAGGATGAATATGGTCTGGGGGCCCACGCGGATACAGGTTTCATGACCTGGTTGCCGCCGGCCAAGGAAGAGGGACTGCAAATTCTCGATCGCGATGGCAACTGGTTTTGGCCTGAAGTCGAGGAGGGGGCCATTGTCATGAACCTC
>JANQOC010000397.1 GCA_028279265.1 Hyphomicrobiales bacterium | reverse complement strand
CTGATCGATGCGGTCACCGCCGGTTGGCTCAGCGTCAACAATGCCGCGCAAAAACCCTTCCTCAGCCAAAAGGGCTCAAAATAGTCGACCGCAGTCTCCGCGGATTATCAGGTGCAGATTGGCGCTCTTTTTAACCGGATCACCGGCATCCGGCCTTTGATCCGGTGACCTGTTTAATCCGTTGAACTGCAAGGCCATTCGAGTTCGTTCGAAATCCGTTCTAAACCAGGACGACCTTGTACATGGTCAGCACCACCATGATGATGATAAAGGTGATCGCCGTTACCAGCGAGTTGATGATCCGGCTTTTAAAAGCAATCATGTTGCCGATGATATCGGAAACAAAAACCACAAGCGCACCGATGACAATGACCAGTATTTGTTCTGTCGTCATGTTACCCCTCAAGAAAAATTATGTTTTTACAATTGCCGTCAGACATTTACGGAATTCACAATATTGCATTCTTTGAAGAACTCAAAGAAAAGATCGCCCAAAGCTTGAACCTTACAGACAATTGTGTGCGGGGAATGACCGAATTCGATCCTCAATTGATGGCTACGGGTCGATAGGCCGGGCGTCCGGATAGAGATCCGTGAGGGGAACCGATTTGCCGGTATCCTGAACGATGCGGCAATGCATGCGACGGAGCGCACGCGGATGGGGAACGCCGCAGGAATGGGAAATAACACCGACGCCATAATGCATTTTTTCAACAAAGTTACGCACGCGAACGGCCTTGTCCGCCGGATCCAGCCCCCGCTGCAGGCGTTTGACATGTGTCGTTATACCTGTCGGACAGGTATTCTTATTGCATTTCAATGACTGAATGCAGCCAAGGGCGAACATGAAACCTCGCGCGGAAACAACAACGTCCGTTCCGGCGCAGTAGGCCCAGGCAACATCGGCCGGGGTGATCAGCTTTCCGGAAGCGATGACTTTAATGCGATCCCGCAAGCCGGTTTGCGTTAGAATGTCGACGACCATCGGCAAGGATTCCTTGATGGGCAGCCCGACATTATCCATCAGCGGCATGGGGGCCGCACCCGTTCCGCCATCTCCGGAGTCGATGGTGATGAAATCCGGAGCGGACTGAATACCCCGTTTATGAATCTCCTCCGCCAGGGAATCAAGCCAGCCATAAGCACCGATAACGGTTTTAAAACCCACCGGCTTTCCGGTCGTATCGCGTACGAGGTCGATGAAATCCAGAAGCTCCCCGACACTGTTGATTTCCGGATGCCGGTTTGGCGAAATAGAGTCCCGGTTCTTTGGAATACCCCGGATTTTGGCGATTTCCCTATTCACTTTAACGGCCGGGAGAATACCGCCCTTGCCCGGTTTTGCACCCTGGCTAAGCTTTATTTCAAACATGCGAACCTGTTCATGGGCCGCGACTTCCCGGAGTTTCTGCGGATCAAGGGCGCCATCTTCCGAGCGCACGCCGTATTTGGCGGTACCGATCTGAAAGACGATGTCGGCCCCCCCGGATAAGTGATAGGGGGCAAGCCCGCCTTCGCCAGTGTTCAGCCAGCAGCCGGCCATTTTGGCCCCCCTGGACAAGGCTTCGACCGCGGGCCTCGAGATAGCGCCGTAGCTCATGGCCGATATGTTGATCAGGGACTTGGTGCTGTAGGGATTGGCGCTGTCCGGACCGATGACCAGGTCGGACGCTTCGGATGTTTCTTCATCGAGCTGCGGGAAGGGGCAATTAACAAATATTACCGTACCCACCGGTGTGAGATTTTTGGTGGACCCGAAAGCGATCGTGTTGTCGGCACCTTCGGAGGACTTGTTCACCCATTCGCGCTCGGCGCGGTTGAAAGGCATTTCCTCCCGGTCCATGGCGAAGAAATACTGGCGGAAAAACTCTCCGAGGGTGGAGAACAGGTAGCGAAAGCGGCCGATAACCGGATAATTCCGGCGCACCGCATCCTTGGTCTGAAACAGATCGACGAGAAACAGAACAATGACGATGAGGACGACAATGCCGACCGCCAGAACGAACATTGTTGAAAGGAGGCTGATCCCCTCCATGGTGAAATTCATCAAATAGCTCAAGGCGACCTCCCAGTACCGGTAGAAACGACGCGATACCCCTGATTATTATGCCAATTTCAACCATCTAAGACCGCAAAATCGGGATTTGTATAGAGTCCTGGTCAAATTATCGCGACTTTGACCTCCAGATGGCCATCTGATCCGTTGACATACGCGGCACTCACCCTATAGTGCCAGCGCAATTAGCGGTGATTTGAACCACCGCCGAAATGCGCTGCCCGAGGCTCATCCGTCTAGTCGCTTATTATAAAGAGCGGCGACAGGCGCCTCCCAAAGACCACGCAAGACGTGGCGCCGAAGGGCGCGGAACGAAAGGAATAGATGCATGTACGCTGTGATCCGTACAGGCGGCAAACAATACAGAGTCGCCAAGGAAGATGTCATAAAAATTGAGAAAGTGGGCGGCGACGTCGGTGAAACCGTCCAGTTCCAGGAAGTGCTGATGCTTGGCGGCGACAAGGACATTTCCGTCGGGGAGCCGCTGGTGAGCGGCGCGAGCGTCGCCGGTGAAATTCTGGAGCAGGGCCGCGCCAGT
>JANQOC010000378.1 GCA_028279265.1 Hyphomicrobiales bacterium | reverse complement strand
CGCCGTCGAAATCGTAATGCCGCGTTCGCGCTCTTCCGGCGCCTTGTCAATCTCATCGAAAGGCGTCGCATCGGCGCCGCCGCCCTCGGAAAGAACTTTTGTGATCGCCGCTGTCAACGTCGTCTTACCATGGTCAACGTGACCAATCGTTCCAATGTTACAGTGCGGTTTCGTGCGCTCAAACTTTTCTTTGGCCATTTCGGCTCTCCATTTTCGGCATAGACTGATTTGTAATTAAAACCATTAGGCGAATTTTGCCTGCACCTCTTCGGCCACGGCTTGTGGCACTTGGGAATAGTGATCAAACTGCATCGTGTATTGTGCCCGGCCCTGGGACATGGATCGCAGATTGTTGACATACCCGAACATGTTGGCCAACGGCACCATGGCACTGATCACAAGCGCATTGCCGCGTGGCTCCTGCCCCTGGACCTGACCACGACGGCTGTTGAGGTCTCCCATGATATTTCCGAGATATTCTTCCGGCGTGACAACCTCAACTTTCATAATCGGCTCAAGGAGTTTCGGCGCCGCTTTCATCGCTCCTTCGCGGAATGCGGCGCGCGACGCTATCTCAAAGGCCATGACGCTGGAGTCAACATCGTGATAGGCACCATCGACGAGACGAACATTGATATCCAACATCGGAAAACCGATTAGAATACCGGAGTCGACGACACTCTTAATGCCTTTTTCAACACCAGGAATGTATTCCCTTGGCACATTACCGCCAACAATCTTGCTCTCGAAAACCAGACCCGAACCTGTTTCACCGGGTTCAATTTCAAGCTTAACCCGAGCGAACTGACCGGAACCGCCGGTCTGCTTCTTGTGCGTGTAATCGATCTCGGAATTTTTGGTAATTGTTTCGCGATACGCCACTTGGGGCTGGCCGACATTCGCTTCGACTTTAAACTCCCGCTTCATGCGATCGACAATAATATCCAGATGCAATTCACCCATGCCGGCGATAATGGTCTGACCGGATTCATTATCGGTGGAAACACGGAAACTCGGGTCTTCCTGCGCCAGCCTGTTAAGGGCAATACCCAGTTTTTCCTGGTCGCCCTTGGTCTTGGGCTCCACGGCAATTTCAATAACCGGTTCCGGAAATTCCATTCGCTCAAGGATCACCTGGCTGTTTGGATCGCAAAGGGTGTCACCGGTTGTCACCTCTTTAAGACCGGCGATGGCGACAATGTCGCCTGCATAAGCTTCCTTGATGTCTTCCCGAGAGTTCGAATGCATCAAAAGCATGCGGCCGATACGCTCGCGCTTGCCTTTCACCGTATTGATCAGTGATTGTCCGGACTCGAGCTTGCCGGAATAAATTCTGCAGAAGGTCAGGGAGCCGACAAAGGGATCATTCATAATCTTGAAAGCCAGAACCGACAAAGGTTCGGAGTCGGCGGCTTTGCGCTCGATCTCTTCTTCGGTTTTGACATCAATTCCCTTGATGGCCGGAACATCAACCGGCGACGGCAGATAATCAACAACCGCATCCAACAGCGGCTGAACGCCCTTATTCTTAAAGGCTGACCCGGTTAAAATAGGAACAAACAAATTATCGATCGTTCCCCGGCGAATAAGAGATTTCAGTGTTTCCTCGTCCGGCTCGTCTCCTTCGAGATAAGCTTCCATGGCAGCTTCGTCATTCTCAACAGCGAGCTCAATGAGCTTTTCCCTCAATTCGACGGCTTTATCCTTCAGATCCGCCGGAATATCCTCTTCCTGGAACGACGCCCCGAGGGACTCATCATTCCAGATGATGGCCTTCATCCTGACGAGATCGACGACACCCGAAAATTTGTTTTCCGCACCGATCGGGATTTGAATAACCAGGGGATTTGCACCCAGCCGCTTTTCAACCATTTCAACGGACTTAAAGAAATCAGCACCGATCTTATCCATCTTGTTGATGAATATCATGCGCGGCACTTCATACTTGTCTGCCTGTCGCCAAACGGTCTCGGTTTGCGGTTCAACACCGGCATTTGCATCGAGGAGGGCTATGGCGCCATCAAGAACCCGAAGCGACCGTTCGACTTCGATGGTAAAATCAACGTGGCCCGGCGTATCAATGATATTGATGCGCTTATCATTCCAGAACGCTGTCGTCGCCGCGGACGTGATCGTTATTCCGCGCTCCTGTTCCTGTTCCATCCAGTCCATGGTCGCCGCGCCATCATGGACCTCGCCCATTTTGTGGCTGCGGCCTGTATAATAGAGAATTCTTTCGGTCGTCGTCGTCTTGCCGGCATCAATATGGGCCATGATGCCAATATTGCGATAATCTTCGATAGGAGTTTGTCGGGCCATCGTTCTGCTCTTCAGTTGGATTCTGGTTACCACCGATAATGGGAGAAAGCTCTGTTGGCTTCTGCCATTTTGTGGGTATCCTCCCGTTTTTTTACGGCTGATCCGCGATTATTTGTTGCGTCTAACAATTCACCGGAAAGGCGTTCAACCATTGTGTTCTCATTGCGGGCCCGAGCCGCTGAAATAATCCAGCGAATTGCCAGGGCGCGCCGCCGATCGGGGCGAACTTCCACCGGAACCTGATAAGTGGCACCACCGACACGCCGTGAGCGGACTTCCAGAGCCGGCATGACATTTTCCAACGCCTGATGAAACAGCTGGATGGGATCCTGCTTTGTTTTTTCTTCAATTTGATCCAGCGCCCCATATACGATGCGTTCGGCGGCGGACTTTTTTCCATCCTGCATAATGCTGTTCATGAATTTCGACAGCACATTGTCTTCAAACTTCGGATCAGGAATGACGTCCCGTTTTTCGGCTCTATGTCGTCGTGACATGTCTTTATGCTCTCTTAACTGTAGGCTCTTTGATCTCTACTGGCTCAAACGGAACGAAGCCGTCTGCAGCACTAAAAAAGCGCCCCTACTTCGGACGCTTTGCTCCATATTTTGATCTTCTTTGGCGACGGTCTGATACGCCCTGGGTGTCAAGGACGCCACGAATAATGTGGTAGCGCACACCCGGCAGGTCCTTGACCCGGCCGCCCCGGATAAGCACAACCGAGTGTTCCTGCAGATTGTGCCCTTCGCCGGGGATATAGCTGGTGACCTCAAAGCCGTTTGTCAATCGTACCCGCGCGACTTTTCGCAGCGCCGAGTTCGGCTTTTTGGGTGTCGTTGTGTAAACCCGTGTGCACACACCGCGCTTTTGC
This sequence comes from Hyphomicrobiales bacterium, assembly GCA_028279265.1. GTDB lineage: Bacteria > Pseudomonadota > Alphaproteobacteria > Rhizobiales > CAYWUX01 > JANQOC01. The sequence continues at coordinate 8,185 of JANQOC010000378.1, read as the reverse complement.
GGGCATGCTTCCATGGCCGGCACTTTATTCCGCTTAACCTGTTTCTGTCGCGGCTTGCGGATAAGCTGTTGTATCGTTGGCATTCGCCTTTTCCATCCAAAAAGAAATCTCGGATCACCAGATGGAACCCATATTGGCCATACCCCGCGCATCCAGGATACGTCCATTCTGGCAATGGAGATCTGCTTTAACTACAGAGGACCATCACACCTCATCGAGGTACGAGATCATGTTTTCTTAAATTTGCTCCGGTTTTTGTCTTCGACAGCGTCTAGTCCGCCTATAAGTCCTGCCTCAACAGCAGGTTGAACACGCCTACCGCCTGTCGAAGAATTGGCGCACCATACGCGCGCCGTAATCTTGCGTCAACCATATTTTATGACTTAATCGCAATGATTTAGAATATATTTCAGTGATTTCTCGGAACCTTGTTTCAATTCCGCTTGCCCGGCAATAATATGCGGCAACTTCAGCGCACTTTTGATAGAAAAACACCCGAATATTAGTGTTTTGTAAACTTTTAGACCGTTTATCCCTTGATCCGGGGTCATATTTCAGTGCATTTTGGTAGCAACAGGAAGTTCTGGCTTATCTGAAGGATCGAACATGATCGTTACTGCGATCTCTGAAATTTGTGCGGTTCTTTCAAATGAGACGCGTTTTGCTGTACTACGCACCCTGGTGAAGGCAGGTGAGGAAGGTAAAACTCTTCGCGCGCTGAGCCTGGAAGTGGATATTTCGAGATCATCGGTGAAACGCCACATAGAGCATCTTGTGAAAGCTGGACTTGTCCAGACCGAAAGACAGCAAAGGGCTGTAATTTGCCGGGCCGAAACTGACAAGCTCGCGGATTTCCTTGCCTCTATGAACAGAAATCTGGAGGCGAACTGGCGCTTGCTGAAGGTTGAGCCGAAACCAAGGGAAATTTCCAATACGTCCCTTCGTGACAGGCTTGAGGAAGTGGATATGACCGGGCGCCCCTCGTGAGCGACCGATACCCCTTCTGACCGAAGCACGCTGACAGTGGAAAAACAACGCCCCCGAGCGAAGTTAAGCGTCACAAGCGCCGGGTTATTTGATAGGTCGGACAAAAATAAAGAGGCCGTCGGACGCGACGGCCTCTTAACTTTTTCAGATCGGTCATCTGAGATCCACTCTCTTGAGACCCTCTCTATTGAGATCCAACCTGTATTCAATACCCGGGCTTTCAGAAACCCGGGCCAGATACAGGCGTCTTGCCGTTATTCTGCAGGCGAGTGATCCGGCAACATTGGTTTTTCTTCCATGTCGGCCATTTCCTCTGCCTCGGCTTTGGCACGTTCCTCAAGAATAAGATCATCCCTGTGACTGGAGACTTTGCGCAAGCGGTTGAGCATAGACCCGGTACCCGCAGGTATCAGTCGCCCGACGATGACATTTTCCTTCAGGCCTTCGAGTTTGTCGATCTTGCCGCTAACCGATGCTTCGGTCAGAACGCGCGTGGTTTCCTGGAATGAGGCCGCCGAGATAAAGCTTCGGGTCTGCAGCGAGGCCTTGGTGATACCCAGCAACACAGGACTACCAACCGCAGGTTTTCCGCCTTTGGCAACTGTCGCCGCATTGATATCCTCAAAGGTAATCAAATCAATTTGCTCACCCTTCAGGAGATTGGTATCGCCGATATCCTCGACTTCAATTTTCTGAAGCATTTGTCTAACGATCACTTCGATGTGCTTGTCATTGATGGTCACACCCTGCAGGCGATAGACATCCTGAACCTCGTTGACAAGATAACGTGCGAGTTCCTCAACGCCCTTGATTGCCAGGATATCGTGGGGTGCCGGATGACCGTCGAGGAGGAATTCGCCTTTCTCGATATGGTCGCCTTCCTGAACACTCAAATGCTTACCCTTGGGAATGAGGTACTCGAACGGCTCCAGGGATTCATCCTCGGGATTAATAGTGATGCGACGTTTGTTCTTGTAATCCCTTCCGAACTCCACCGTGCCGGTAACCTCGGCAATAATCGCATGATCCTTTGGACGACGAGCCTCGAACAACTCCGCCACACGTGGCAAACCACCGGTAATGTCCCGGGTTTTGGCACTTTCCAGAGGGATACGCGCCAGAACGTCGCCTGCCGCGACATTATTTCCTGGCTCGACAGAGAGGATAGCTTCAACGGACAGCAGATAGCGCGCATCGCCGCCCCGGGAAAGCTTCACGATCTCTGCGTTCTTTTTACCGCTGTCTTTTATGACAATGGCAGGTTTGAGATCGCCACCGCGCGGATTGGCTCGCCAGTCTGTAATGACCCGATTGGTAATACCGGTCGATTCGTCATAGCGCTCATTAACGGAGACACCTTCGACGAGATCCTCGAACCCGACAACGCCTTCCACCTCGGTTAGAATAGGTCGCGTATAGGGATCCCATTCCGCCAACCGCTGACCGCGCTTGACTTCATCGCCATCATCCACTTTCAGATGGGCACCATAAGCAAGCTTGTGAACCGCTCGCTCATTGCCGTCATCATCGACAATGAGAACGGTCGTATTCCGGCTCATGGCGACCAGACGTCCCTGAGAGTCCTTGGCAACATTTTTGTCCCGAATTTTGATCTTGCCGTCGAAATTCGATTCAATGAAAGATTGGTCAACAACCTGGGCGGTTCCGCCAATGTGGAACGTGCGCATCGTCAGCTGTGTTCCCGGTTCTCCAATGGATTGAGCGGCGATAACGCCGACCGCTTCACCCAGATTGACCGGGGTTCCCCTGGCGAGATCACGGCCGTAACATTTGCCGCAAACGCCATTGCGTGTCTCACAGGTCAGCACGGAACGTATTTTGATTTCCTGCACCTGAAGATTATCAATGGGTTCAATATGACGTTCCTCGATAAGCTCACCCTTGGCGACGATCACATCACCGGTCGTGGGGTCAACAATATCTTCGACCGGGGTTCGGCCAAGCACCCGCTGACTAAGCGAGACGAGAACTTCACCGGAATCGATCGCGGCCGTAATTCCGATTCCCTTGTCGGTCTTACAGTCATATTCGGTGATTATGCAGTCCTGGGCAACATCAACAAGACGACGTGTCAGGTAGCCGGAGTTTGCGGTTTTAAGCGCCGTATCCGCCAATCCCTTTCGCGCCCCGTGTGTGGAGTTAAAATACTCCAAAACCGAGAGACCTTCCTTGAAATTGGAGATAATGGGCGTCTCGATGATCGAGCCATCCGGACGGGCCATGAGACCACGCATTCCGGCCAGCTGTTTCATTTGTGCCGGTGAACCCCGGGCGCCGGAGTGAGCCATCATATAGATCGAATTGATCTGTTTCTCGCGCTTGGTTTCCTCGTCATATTGCACGGCGGAAATCCGGTCCATCATTTCGGACGCGACACGATCGGTACATTTCGCCCATGCATCGACAACTTTATTGTACTTCTCGCCCTGCGTTATGAGGCCGTCATTATATTGCTGTTCATACTCCCGAACGAGTTCCGTCGTTTCTGTGACGATCTTATCCTTCGTATCTGGAATAACCATGTCATCCTTGCCGAAGGAAATTCCGGCTCGACAGGCATGGTAAAAACCATGGCTCATGATCTGGTCGCAGAATATAACCGTTTCCTTCTGACCGCAGTGCCTGTAAACGACGTCGATAAGGGCCGAAATTTCCCGTTTCGTCAGGAGCCTGTTGACATGATCAAATCTGATACCAGCGCGTTTCGGCAGCAGATTCCCAAGAATCATACGCCCGGGAGTCGTTTCATGGACTTCGGACGTCGGATTACCTTCATGATCCACGCCCTCGAACCGTCCCTTGATCTTTGAGTGCAAGGTAACAACGCCGTTGTCCAGGGCATGCTGGAGCTCAGAAGGATCGGCAAAAACCATTCCTTCCCCGGGTTCGTTTTCCTTTACGAGGGATAAATAATAGAGCCCAAGGACAATATCCTGCGACGGCACGATAATAGGTGATCCATTCGCCGGATGAAGAATATTGTTGGTCGACATCATCAGGACGCGGGCCTCAAGCTGCGCTTCCAGGGACAGAGGCACGTGAACGGCCATCTGGTCACCGTCGAAATCCGCATTAAAGGCGGCGCAGACCAAGGGATGCAGCTGGATCGCCTTACCTTCAACAAGTACCGGCTCAAACGCCTGAATCCCGAGTCTATGCAAGGTGGGCGCGCGGTTTAAAAGAACGGGATGTTCGCGGATAACTTCATCCAATATATCCCATACCTCCGGCCGCTCTTTCTCAACGAGTTTCTTCGCCTGCTTCACAGTCGCTGCAAGCCCCTTGGCGTCGAGCCGCGAATAAATAAACGGCTTGAAGAGCTCCAGCGCCATCTTTTTAGGCAGTCCGCACTGATGGAGCTTCAACTCCGGTCCGACCACGATTACCGAACGGCCGGAATAGTCAACCCGCTTACCGAGCAGATTCTGCCGGAACCGGCCCTGCTTGCCTTTCAGCATGTCTGACAGTGATTTCAGCGGCCGTTTGTTCGCACCTGTGATCACGCGGCCACGGCGACCGTTGTCGAACAGTGCATCAACGGATTCCTGGAGCATTCGTTTTTCGTTACGGATAATAATGTCCGGCGCGCGTAGCTCCATGAGACGCTTCAGCCTGTTATTTCTGTTGATCACCCGACGATAGAGATCGTTGAGATCCGAAGTCGCAAATCGACCTCCGTCCAATGGCACGAGAGGGCGAAGTTCCGGCGGAATGACAGGAACCACGGTCAGGATCATCCACTCCGGCCGGTTGCCGGACTGAATGAAGGCCTCAACGACCTTGAGGCGTTTCGCCAGTTTTTTCGGTTTCAGTTCTGTTGTCGCTTCGGCAATTTCCTGCCGCAGTTCATCGCGTGTTGTCTCCAGATCCAATCCAATCAGGAGATCACGGATCGCTTCAGCGCCGATACCGGCGGTAAAACTGTCAGGGCCGAATTCATCCTGTGCCTCCAGGAACTCCTCTTCCGACAAAAGCTGCCGTTCCTTGAACGGCGTGATACCCGGCTCAACAACGATGTAGTGCTCAAAATACAAAACCCGCTCGAGTTCCTTGAGGGTCATATCCAGCAGCAGGCCGATACGGCTTGGCAGGGATTTCAGGAACCAGATATGGGCGACCGGAGCGGCGAGTTCGATATGGCCCATGCGCTCGCGGCGAACCTTGGCCAGTGTCACTTCGACGCCGCACTTCTCGCAGATGACGCCTTTATATTTCATGCGCTTATATTTGCCGCAAAGACATTCGTAGTCTTTTATGGGGCCAAAAATCCGGGCGCAGAAAAGTCCGTCCCGTTCCGGTTTGAACGTACGGTAATTGATGGTTTCCGGCTTTTTGATTTCGCCGAAAGACCAGGACAGTATCTTCTCGGGACTCGAAATCGAAATTTGAATGCTATCAAAGGATTGACTTGGAATTTGTGGATTGAAAAGGTTTGCGACCTCTTGATTCATCCGTATTCTCCTCTCGGGATTTGCCGGTCAATGACCTTTGATCCCTGTTTCAAAATCAAAACAATTGTCAATTCAACGAACACTGATGTGTTCATAAGCAAGGCTCGATGACGGGGACACACCCATAACCGAGCCTCGCATTATTCTGCAGCCTGCGAAGGCGGTAATGTCTGATATCCCTCGTCGTTATCGATTTCCACGGGAGCCTGTATCAGTTCAACATTCAATCCGAGCGCCCGCATTTCCTTGACCAGCACATTGAAGCTCTCAGGAATGCCGGCCTCAAAAGTGTCGTCTCCGCGCACGATGGCTTCATAAACCTTGGTTCGTCCGGCAACGTCATCGGACTTGACCGTCAGCATTTCCTGCAGCGTATAGGCAGCGCCATAGGCTTCAAGCGCCCAGACCTCCATTTCGCCGAACCGCTGACCACCAAATTGCGCCTTACCACCCAGCGGTTGCTGGGTCACCAGGCTGTAAGGACCGATCGAACGCGCGTGAATTTTGTCATCCACTAGGTGATGCAGCTTCAACATATAGATGTAGCCGACCGTAACCTTCCGGTCGAAAGGTTCGCCCGTACGTCCGTCATAGAGCTGCACCTGTCCGGAATGATCAAGTCCGGCTTCATCCAGAATTTCAATGATATCCGCCTCGTGGGCGCCATCGAAAACCGGTGTCGCGATGGGGACGCCACCGCGCAGGTTCTCGCCCAGTTCGACAAGGCCATCTTCATCAAGAGAAGGAATCGTCTCATCACTTCCATAGACCCGCTGTAACGCGTCCTTAAGCGGTTTCGTATCCGCCTGATTGCGATAGAGGTCAATGGCATCACCGATCTGACGGCCAAGACCACGACAGCCCCACCCCAGATGTGTCTCCAGAATCTGCCCGACATTCATACGGCTCGGCACACCAAGCGGGTTCAATACAATATCCACCTGCGCACCGTCTTCCAGATAAGGCATATCTTCAATGGGCAGGATCTGAGAAATCACACCCTTGTTGCCGTGGCGTCCGGCCATTTTGTCACCGGGCTGAATTTTTCGCTTAACGGCGACAAACACCTTGACCATTTTCATGACACCGGGGAGCAGTTCATCGCCGCGTTGCAGTTTGTCGACTTTGTCAACGAAGCGCTGCTCGAGACGACGTTTGGCATCTTCATACTGCTTGCGAATGGCCTCGACTTCGCTCATCGCCTTATCGTTCTTGAGGGCGATTTCCCACCACTGGCTACGGGGGAGTTCTTCAAGGACCTGTTCCGTGATTTTGGACTCCTTGGCTACACCAGCCGGACCCCGGGCCACTTGTTTGCCGACAAGTACCGAAGTCAGACGCCCATAGACGTTTCGATCAAGGATCTGCAGTTCGTCATCCCGGTCCTTCGCCAGGCGCTCGATTTCTTCCCTTTCGATGGCCATGGCACGTTCGTCTTTTTCGACACCATGACGATTGAAGACCCGAACCTCCACGACGGTTCCGGCAACGCCCGGGGGCAGTTTAAGGGAGGTATCCCGAACATCGGAGGCTTTCTCGCCAAAAATAGCGCGCAGAAGCTTTTCTTCCGGAGTCATGGGGCTTTCACCCTTGGGCGTGATCTTACCGACCAGAATATCTCCGGGATTCACCTCAGCACCAATATAGACGATCCCCGCCTCATCCAGATTTTTCAGGGCTTCTTCGGAGACATTGGGTATATCCCGGGTAATTTCCTCAGGTCCGAGCTTGGTATCCCGGGCCATGACCTCGAATTCTTCTATATGGATCGAGGTGAAGACATCATCGCGCACCACACGTTCCGAGATCAGTATGGAATCTTCAAAATTGTATCCCATCCACGGCATAAACGCGACGAGGACATTGCGACCCAGCGCCAGATCACCAAGGTCCGTCGAAGGACCGTCGGCCACGATATCACCGGCCTGAACCCTGTCTCCAACCCGCACCAGGGGTTTCTGATTGATACAGGTGTTCTGGTTGGATCTCTGGAACTTGCGCAGATTATAAATGTCCACGCCGGACTTTGAAGGATCCGTTTCCTCGGTTGCCCGGATAACAATCCGCGTTGCATCGACCTGGTCGACAACACCGGTGCGTCGCGCACCAATCGCCGCACCTGAATCCCGGGCGACCACGGATTCCATTCCGGTCCCCACAAGCGGGGCTTCCGCCGTCACCAGGGGAACCGCCTGGCGTTGCATGTTCGATCCCATGAGGGCGCGGTTGGCGTCATCATTTTCCAGAAACGGAATGAGCGCCGCAGCCACAGAGACCAATTGCTTGGGCGAAACATCGATGTACTCAATGTTTTCCGATGATTCCAGGAACACATCCCCGCCAAAGCGACAGGTCACCATGTCGTCGACAAATTTTCCATTCTTGTCGATTGGAACATTTGCCTGGGCGATGTGAAAGCGTGTCTCCTCCATCGCCGAGAGATAGATAACCTCGTCCGTCACCTTGCCGTTCGCAACCTTGCGGTACGGGCTCTCGATGAAGCCGTATTTGTTGACACGGGCAAATGTGGCCAGTGAATTGATCAGGCCGATGTTCGGTCCTTCGGGGGTCTCAATGGGACAAATACGGCCATAATGCGTGGGGTGAACATCGCGCACTTCGAAGCCCGCGCGTTCCCGGGTCAGTCCTCCCGGTCCCAGCGCCGAAAGGCGGCGTTTGTGAGTGATCTCGGATAGCGGATTGGTCTGGTCCATGAACTGGGAGAG
>JANQOC010000368.1 GCA_028279265.1 Hyphomicrobiales bacterium | reverse complement strand
TTGGCGCAATTCATGATTGTGTGGCAGCGATAAAGCCGAAACGGATCTTCGACATTGTCCAGCCGCTCACCGGTGGCTTCATCGCGGGAATCGGTGATCCAGCGATAGGCCTGAAGTAAAATAGCAGGACCGAGATAACGATCACCGTTCCACCAGTAACTGGGACAGGCGGTGGAACAACAGGCGCATAGGATGCATTCATACAATCCGTCGAGTTGCTCCCGATCTTCCCGCGACTGCTTCCATTCCTTTCGGGGTTCCGTTGTTTCGGTTTTCAGCCACGGTTCGATGGAGCGGTGCTGTGCGTAGAAATTTGACAGATCAGGTACCAGATCCTTGATCACATCCATATGCGGCAGCGGATAAATGTTCACCGAGCCTTTGACCTCATCGATACCCTTGGTACAGGCGAGCGTGTTGGTGCCATCGATGTTCATGGCGCATGAGCCGCAGATACCTTCCCGGCAGGACCGGCGAAATGTCAGAGTGGGATCGATTTCGTTTTTGATCTTGATAATCGCGTCGAGAACCATGGGACCGCATGAACTGGTATCCACGTAATAGGTGTCGATACGTGGATTCTCATCATCGTCCGGCGACCAGCGGTATACTCTGAATTCCTTGTAATTGGCCTTATCGGCACCATTGGGCTGGTTCCATTTACGCCCACTTTTCATTTTTGAATTCCGGGGAAGAGCGAGCTCTGCCATCTAATTTCCTTTCCTGAATTCGCAAGTCGGTTGGTTACCGAAGCGAGAATAGTCTGTTCAGACGATTTGCTCCCAGAGCCTGAGACGTGAGGACTAGTAGACCCGCGCTTTTGGCTGAATGTAGGCAATATCATTGGTCATCGTGTACTGGTGTACCGGCCGATAATCCATATGCACGGTTTTCGCGGCGTCATCGGCCCAACTCAATGTATGTTTCATCCAGTTTTCATCATCGCGATCCGGATAATCTTCTCGCGCATGGGCACCGCGGCTTTCTTCGCGGTTCAGACCTGCGGCAACGGTAACCGCAGACTGAATGATCAGATTATCGTATTCCAGTGTCTCAATCAGATCCGAGTTCCAGATCAATGACCTGTCAGTCACGCTGATATCATCGGAATCCTGCCAGATATCCTGGATCTGATCTTTACCTTCGCCGAGAATTTCACCGGTTCGGAAAACAGCACAGTTCGACTGCATAGCGCGCTGCATGCGATCCCTGAGTTGCGCTGTCGATGTCCCGCCCTTGGCGTGCCTGAACCTGTCGAGACGGTCCAGCGCTTCCTCGCCGGCACCGTTTGTCAATTCGTGATGGGAACTTCCGGGTTCAACGGTTTCGGCGCATCGCAGTCCCGCCGCGCGGCCGAACACGACCAGGTCAATCAGCGAGTTTGAGCCAAGCCGGTTGGCACCGTGCACAGAAACGCAGGCCGCTTCTCCAAGGGCCATGAGGCCGGGAACAATGTGATCCGGGTTGCCGTCTTTCAGGGTCACGACTTCGCCGTGGAAGTTGGTCGGGATACCGCCCATATTGTAGTGAACAGTCGGAATGACGGGTATGGGTTCGCGGGTCACGTCTACACCGGCAAAGACCTTTGCCGACTCTGAAATTCCCGGCAGCCGCTCATTGATGATATTGGGATCAAGGTGATCGAGATGGAGGAATATGTGATCCCCTTCCTTGCCGACACCACGTCCTTCGCGGATTTCAATAGTCATGGAACGGGATACCACATCACGGGAGGCGAGATCCTTGGCGTGAGGCGCATATCGCTCCATAAAACGTTCGCCCTCGGAATTTGTCAGATATCCGCCTTCACCACGGACACCTTCCGTGATCAGCACCCCGGCGCCATATATACCTGTCGGGTGAAACTGAACGAATTCCATGTCCTGCAGCGGCAGGCCGGCACGCAGAACCATAGCGTTTCCGTCTCCCGTGCATGTGTGGGCGGACGTGCATGAGAAGTAGGAACGGCCATAACCGCCTGTTGCGAGCACGACCTTGTGAGCCTGGAAGCGATGAATGGAACCATCTTCCAGGTTCAGGGCCATAAGGCCTTTACAGGCGCCTTCATCATCCATAATCAGGTCCAGAGCGAAATACTCAATGTAGAACTCTGCTGAATGGCTGAGGGACTGGCCGTAAAGCGTGTGCAACATGGCGTGTCCCGTACGGTCTGCGGCGGCGCAGGTCCGCTGCGCCGGCGGCCCTTCGCCATACTCCGTGGACATGCCGCCAAAAGGTCGCTGATAAATTTCACCATCCTCGGTGCGCGAGAACGGCATGCCGAAATGCTCCAGCTCATAAACAGCTTCCGGCGCGTTGCGGCACAGATATTCGATCGCATCCTGGTCGCCGAGCCAATCCGCCCCCTTGACCGTATCGAACATATGCCAGCGCCAGTCGTCAGGTCCCATATTTCCCAGCGACGCCGCAATACCCCCTTGAGCGGCGACCGTGTGAGACCTTGTCGGAAAGACTTTCGATACACATGCGGTTTTAAGCCCCGCCTGTGCCGCGCCCAACGTCGCCCGCAATCCGGCACCACCGGCGCCCACGACAACGACATCGTAGACGTGATCCGTTATCGGATATGCCCGACCATTAAGACCTGGTTTTGGTTGATCGGAACCGGAATCCTGTCCGTTCGATTGTGAAGTCGTCATTTTTAAGCTCCAAAACTCAGTTTGAGGATCGCGAATACAGAGGACAGACCAATGAACAGCGAAAAGAACGTATTTCCGATCAGCATGGCGATACGCCGGCCGTCGGATCTGACATAATCCTCAATAACAACCTGCATCCCCAGGCGCATATGAGTGACCCCGGATATGATCACGAGGATCATCATGATCGCAACCATAGGTGACGACAGATAGGCTTTGACCGTCTGATAATCGGCACCGGCATGGGTGACCAGGCTAATCACCAGAAAGAGGATCAGAATAACATTCGCAACCGCCGTCAGGCGCTGCGTCCAGAAATGTTCGACACCTTCCCGGGCCGAACCCAATCCGCGGACTTTCGAAAGGGGTGTTCTTAATTTCATGATCAGATTTTCCCCAAATACATATAGCCGATAACCCAGACTAGAATTGTCAAGCCGATGGATCCGAGCAAAATCAGTCGTGCGGAAAATTCAACCGTATCCAGGTCGAAACCGCGGCCGGTATCCCAGATGAGATGCCGAATGCCGCCGAGCATGTGATGGATCAGGGCCCAGGTATATCCGAACAGGATCAGGCGGCCGATGAAGGTGGCGAAAAAGGCGTTGACCCAGTCATAGTAGTCGGGGCCCGAAGCGGCAGCGATCAACCACCATGTCAAAAGAATGGTTCCCACGTAAAGCGCCACACCCGTAATCCGGTGAACGATGGATAACATCATCGTCAACATGGGTTTGTAAATCTGCAAATGTGGTGAAAGCGGCCTTTGCGTCGGTGCTTTTGTATCCGACATCTTTAATCAATCCTCAAAGCTGATGTTCGTTTAATTCCAGTTCAGACAGTTTTGTAACTCGGTGATTCACATTCGGCAATCGATCATACCAAATTTTGACAGATTTTACCGGATATTTAGCCCGTCATCATCAAATTCGACATGCTGAAATTTAATTGCCGGGACTTCCTCGATTAATTTGGTTATTTCGGAATCAAAACCCAGCAATCGAGGTCAAGTAGGACACTATTACGCTGTCTCAACTCTTCTAAATCTTTGAAAGAATCCTCCAGCCCATCGTCCTTGACAGCCATTGTGCGCACCCTCAGGGCGCCGAAATCGGACCGGCCGGGCAAATCCTCCGATTTCAGAATAACGCTTACCGAACTGACGGTATCACCGGCATAAGTCGGTGCGACATGCTGCCCGCCATTGATGGCGGCCATATGGAAGGCATTTCCCAAACCGTCGAAAGTTTGCGCACGCGCCAGGGATATGATGTGACCGCCATAAATCAACCGCCCCGGAAATCCGGATTTTTTCTGGGCGTAAAGATTGAAATGCACCCTTGCCGTATTTTGGTAAAGACGGGTCGCCATCTGATGTTCGGCCTCTTCCACGGTCGTGGCTTCACCATGATGCAGGATCTCCCCCTGCCGATAGTCACTCCAGCGATGCGGCGAGCCCGAGAGTTCCGTGTCCAGTGCATCAATATCGATTGCGGGAATTTCCGTGGCCAGCTGATCGGCGGCTACGGCCGCATCCAGTTCAGGGATGGTCGCTTCCGGTGCAGGTGCGTCCAGATTACCTTTACGGACCATCACCCAGCGCACATAGTCGAGGACAGTGGCATCTTTTTGGTTGAAGCCCCGGCTGCGCACATAGACGATCCCCGATTTGCCGTTTGAATTCTGGCGCAATCCGATGACTTCGGATTCACTGCGCAACGTATCGCCGGGATAGACGGGTTCGAGGAATCGGCATTGTGCATAGCCGAGATTGGCAACCGCATTCAGGGAAATGTCCGGCACTGTTTTTCCGAACACCATATGAAACACGAGCAGGTCATCAACCGGCGCGCGAGCATAGCCGAGCTGACGCGCAAATTCGTCGGAGGACTGGAGCGCGAACCGGGGTCCGTAGATCGCATTGTAGAGAGCCACATCACCGGCGGTGACCGTTCGCGGCGTGGCATGCTTGAAGGTCTGGCCGATCTCAAAACTCTCGAAAAAGTTTCCCTGGTTTGTTTTTGTCAAAGCTTGGACCTCCTGTGCCGGGTTTGCACTCAGTAATCGGACAAGACCGTATCGTCGCTATAGGTGCCATCGACTTCCTTGACGATAGCCTGTCCGCATACGACACGTTTCTTGTCGGCATCATAGGTCAGCGTCGGCCCGCCATGCAGTTCCCAGCCCTTGTTCAGAGCCGCACTGATGCGTTTGCAGAAGGAAACATCATCCGGTCCGGTCAGATATCGATAAAGCTTCATGCCTTGTCTCCCGCCTGTTGTTGTTTCAGCAACTCAGTAAACTGTGCATTGAAGTAAGTAAGTTGCGCACTCAAGTAGCGTCCGCTATCGCGTCGGCTATGGCCACGGTTTTACGTGCGATTTCCAGATGCAGTATCTCTACCATTTTTCCTTCCACCGAAATTACGCCCTGACCCTTGTTTTGCGGCTCTTCGAAGGCGGTGATAATCTTTCTGGACCAGGTTATTTCCTCGTCACTCGGTGAAAAAGTCTCGTTGCAGACGGCAACTTGTTTTGGATGGATAAGGGTTTTGCCATCCATGCCCAGCTCCTTGCCGTGAACGCATTCAGCGCGGAAGCGATCGAGATCGGAGAAATTGTTGGAAACACCGTCAAGGACGGACAGGCCGTAGGCGCGGGCGGCGGTGACGCTGCTGGACAACCAGAACAGCATTGGCAACCGGTCCGGGGTTTGCGCGGCTCCGGTCTCCTTGGCCAGGTCGTTTGTCCCCATGACGAAACAATTGAACCCATAATCCTGGCTTGCCGCGGTGCGCGCGATGTCGGCGATATTGAGCATGGCCATGGCCGTTTCCATCATTAGCCATACTTGAAATGATTTCGATGCCCCAATAGCCGACAAACGGTTGGAGATGTCATGAAGATCGTCCGGGCCATTTATTTTCGGCACCAGGATCCCGTCCGATGCAGCAGCGACGGCCATGCGCGCATCATCTTCAAACCAGGCGGACCCGATCTCATTGAGACGCACGATCCGTGTGCGTCGGCCATAATCGTGGGTTTTGAGAGCCGTTTGGATCTGTGACCGGGCATCGGCTTTGACGTCGGGAGCCACACCGTCTTCCAGATCCATAATCACGCAGTCCACCTCGAGGCCGGCGGCCTTTTCCAGGGCACGGGCATTTGTCCCCGGCATGTAAAGGGCACTGCGTAAGGGCTGGTAGCTGGCCATCAATTGAGCTCCTGTAATATCTTGAAAAGCATATCTTCTGTCGGTCCAAGGACGATGCTTAAAGCTTAAGCACTAACCTCAACAGAAGCCACAAAGCCGCTCCAATTTCAAGGCTATTGCATCCCGGATTAGGCGAATGGCAGGAGGCCGTGGATAAGGATCAATGACCCAAAGCTTGCGTCCTGTTTACCTCGGTTCACGAGACCTCTTTCAATGTCCGTGGAATGGCGCTATCCAGAAC
>JANQOC010000339.1 GCA_028279265.1 Hyphomicrobiales bacterium | reverse complement strand
CATGCCCTTCCAGTTTTCGGCCAGTGCACGTGAACTTTATGGCCCGTTTATCGTTATGTGGTTCGGCACAATCGCGATCTATGGAATAACATTGTACGTTCTTTGGCTGTTGTTCGGTTCGCAGCTCATCGAACTGATCCAGGCCAACATTCCACCGCCGCCGGTCATGCTGTTTTCTATTCTATTGGCCTTGTTTGCCGCTTTTGTTGCCTATCTGCTGATTAGCGCCTGGTACAATTCGAGAAAATTCAATCTGTTTGCTCGATCGACAACCATCGATGAAGCGCGTTTGAATCTGGAAACCACGGGCCCGGGACTGGCCGGACTCCAGGTCGGCAATCTGCTGATTATTCTGCTGACCCTGGGCATCGCCACCCCCATCGTTCAGGCGCGCATCGCCAGATATTTTATTACCCGAATGTCCATTGTTGGCACCATTGACCTGAAACGTATTGGCCAGGACTATTCTGCAACAGAAAAGACCGGCGAAGGACTGGCCGAAGCCTTCGACATTGATGCGTTTTGATCTGGCTGCCAATATATTTAAGTCACCAATAACAGGGACCCGGAATCGGGTGTCGTTTCTTGCGAGATACATTTGAAGGCAAATACAGTGACGGCCACAGTGCCGTGGACCATGACGTTCTGGTCCGGTTCCTGCCGACCGGGCTCGAATTGACTTTGACCGACGAGGATCGGTCACTGAACTGGCCTTACCGTCAATTAACGCATTCCGGCCCGCTCCTCGAAACAAAAAATACGCAGTTGGGTTCCAAAGAGGCCCCCGGTGCCCGCTTGTTCGTACCTGATCCGGAATTTGCATCGCAACTGGTAAGCCGTGCCCCGCACCTCTCAAAACGGGCGCGCAATAGAAAACTTGTTTATCCCCTGCTGGCCATAGGCGCCTTCGTCTTCATACTGATCATAGGTATGTGGGTTTCAGGGTTTTCAACCGCACGCTCGATTGCCCTCATGATGCCGGATTCCGCACGTGGCCAACTTGGCGATCTCATAGTCTCGCAAATTATCGCCGACCGGAAAATTTGCAGCGAAACTCAGGGACAACAGGCCTTCGACAAAATGACCAGGCGTCTAACCCTCGCTTTGAATACCACTAAGGAATACAAGATTGTGGTCGCAAAGCTTGGCATTGTGAACGCCTTTGCAGCACCGGGCGAGCGGATCATTGTTTCAGACGGTCTAATTCGTTTTGTCGATTCACCGGAAGAACTCGCCGGCATCATCGCCCATGAAATGGGGCATGGCCTGGCCCTGCATCCTGAAATCGGTATTATTCGCGCGATCGGCTTTTCCGCAGCGCTCCAGATTGTTCTCGGCAGTTCGTCGGGGGGACTGGGGGATATCGGCGTGCTGTTGTTGCAGCTTCAGAATACGCGCCGGGCAGAAACGGAAGCTGACGATCATGCCCTGGCCATCATGCGGGAAGCAAAAATTGATCCCGGTAAAATGGCGGACTTTTTCAATCGCGTCCGTGTCCGATCCAATGAACCGGAAGCCGGAGAAAATGGTGATACCAACATCGTCGATAGCGCGAGGTCCCTGTTTTCAACGCATCCGGGTTCCAAGAACCGGGCGAAAAAATTCGCCTCCGCGCGCAGCAGCGGTGCCGTTCCGATTCTTAACCAGGCTGAGTGGCAATCGTTGCGGGGAATTTGTTCCTGAAGGCCTAGGCCCTTAAGAGAAATGGCTTTCCATCAGGCAACGGCATCAATTTTCTCAAGGGCCTGCTCCAGCTTGGCTTTCGTCGCCTGAGCTTCCGATTTCTTCTCACGCTGCGCTTCGAC
>JANQOC010000322.1 GCA_028279265.1 Hyphomicrobiales bacterium | reverse complement strand
TTTCAATCGGCCTTGCCGTTGCTTGAAAAGGAATGCGATGGTCGCGCATTTCGGCTCATGGGTATTGGAGTTAGCCAGATATGTTCCGCTAACGAAGCGGATTTGCCGGATCTGTTCGATCTCGGCTAGGACGCCGGATTTCCACTCAGAACTTCCAGCAGATCTTTTCTGTGCACGATTCCCTCGATCTTGCCCTGTTCACAGATAACCGGAACAGGAAACTCGGATTCCATTGTCGTCGCCAGGGCGTCCTGTAAGATCGTGCTGTTTCTGAGTGTGGGACCTTTAATTACGAGCTCATTCAGTTGCGATTCAGCGGCGACCGAGCCCGCTTGCCCGCGCTCGATAGAGGCGCGTGTCACAACACCCTTGTAGCTGTCTTTTTCGACGACATAACCTATATCGCTCTCGTTTTTCTGCAATTGTTGCAATGCCCCGCCCGTATTGGAGGGATCGATCCTGACCAGTTTATCCTTCATGATATCCTTGACCGTCAGGACCCGTGCGCGATTGACATTACGGACAAAGGCTTCCACATGCTCGTCTGCCGGTTCCAGCAAAATATCTTTTGCCTCTCCGACCTGTAAAATCATTCCATCCTTCAGGATCGCAATCCTGTCGCCGACCAGGAGCGCTTCATCGAGATCGTGTGTGATAAAAACGATTGTTTTCTTCAGTCGCTTTTGCAAGTCCATGAGCTGTCCCTGCAAGTTAGCGCGAATGAGTGGATCCAATGCGGAAAACGCTTCGTCCATCAAAAGAACTTCCGCATCAGTACATAAAGCCCTGGCCAAACCGACGCGCTGTTGCTGTCCGCCCGAAAGCTGAGAGGGATAGTGATTTTCATATCCCGACAATCCGACAATATCGATCCAGTTCTGGGATCTTTCATATCGCTCGTCGCGAGGCAGATTCTGGACTTTTAGCCCGTAGGCGATGTTATCAATGACATTGCGATGAGGCATGAGCGCAAACCTCTGAAATACCATCGATATCTTCTGCTGCCTGAAGAGCGCCAGATCATTCTGATCCAATTGCATCAGATCCGTATTATCAACGAATATGGATCCTGTCGTGGGATCAATGAGCCTGTTAAAATGCCGTATCAGGGTGGATTTTCCGGAGCCGGACAGACCCATGATGACGAAAACCTCGCCATTATAAATTTCGAGATTGATGTCTCGCAAACCCACTGTCTGATTGCTTCGCGTAAGAATTTCATCCTTGGAGAAGCCGTCGCGGACAAGTTTCATCGCACGTTCGGGATTGTCTCCGAAAATTTTATATAGATTTTCGACCCGGATCAGCGCATCAGCCATTTTGCAAGCTTTCCAAATGCTTCAAGTTTCTCTTGGCATAGGCCTGGGAGACGCGGTCGAACATAATCGCGATTGCAACGATCGCCAGCCCGTTGAACAGCCCCATTGTGAAGTACTGGTTTGTGATGGATTTGAGCACCGGTTGACCGAGCCCTGACACACCAATCATGGAGGCAATAACAACCATCGACAAGGCCATCATTATGGTCTGATTGATTCCGGCCATTATCGTCGGCAAAGCGAGGGGTAACTGCACATCCATGAGCCGTTGCTGTCGACTGGCACCGAATGCGGTAGATGCTTCCAGAACATCCTTATCAACGAGCCGAATACCAAGATTAGTCAGCCTTATTACCGGTGGAATCGCATAAATCACCACGGCGATGATTCCGGGAACTTTGCCGATCCCCAATAGCATAACGACAGGGATCAGATACACGAATGCCGGCATTGTCTGCATGACATCGAGGATCGGCGTGATAACGGACTGGAGCCGGTCGGATCGTGCCATCAATATTCCTATGGGGATCCCGACAATGACCGATAACAGTGTCGCAACGGTGATGATGCTCAACGTCCGCATGGTGTTGTCCCACATGCCGAAATATCCGATCAGCAGAAATGACAACAGCACTCCGATGGAGAGTTTAACGGAGCGGCTTCCGAAGTAAGTCAGCGCCACGAGAATGGCCAGTATGACAATCCAGGGTGTGTTCAGGAGAAGTTTTTCAAACCAGACGAGAAAAAACAGCAAGGGTTCAAACAGGGTTTCGATCAGTTCACCGTAATTTCTGGAAAATGTCCGATAACCATTGTCGAGGGTCTTACGAATAGCGACAAGAACTTCCCGATCCATTGCCGGGAAGTTCCACAACCATGTCAAATCAATCATGAACAGTTCCAACGGTTGAACAAAAGAAAGCCTCTGAGATCACATTGCGTGTCATGAAATTTTAGAAGCTAGAGCGCAGCGATGGCTTTCTTGACTTTGGCGGCGGCATCGCCTGAGATCCATTTCGACCAGGTGGCTTCATTATTCTTCAGGAAATGAATGCCGGCAGTTTCTCCATCAGCCTGGTTTTCTTCGATCCATACAAGCAGCTTGTTCATCTGCGCATTGGTGAAAGAGCGTTTCTGCAAATAGGCAAAGCCTTCAGGTGACTTGCTGGCGAATGATTCAGTAGTGATTGTTTGAACAGGAGAAGGCGGAAACATGGTGGGCTTGGGATTTTCACAATCGGCCTTGGCGACACAGTTTCTAAAGTGCTCGACATCAACACCGGATTGAAAGTCAACTTTCACCATATTGTACTTTCCCAGGATTGCAGTAGGCGCCCAGTAGTAGCCAAACCAGGGTTGTTTGCGCTCATAGGCTTTTGCAATGGACCCATCGAGACCGGCCGCGGAACCGGAGTCGACGATTTCAAATCCGGAATCTTTCAACTTTAGGGCCTTGAACAGATTGGCACCGCTTATCTGGCAGCCCCAACCTGCCGGACAACCGATAAAAGCAGATTTACTGGGGTCTTCCGGATGTTTGAAAAGCTTGGCGTTGTTTTTGACGCCTTCGATCGTTGCCAGTTCCGGATTTTTGTCGACCAGATACTTAGGCACCCAAAAACCTTCTTCGCCGCCATCGGAAAGCGATTTACCGGCAATTCTCAGCCGTTTTTCATCAACGCCTCTCTTCAGCGCTACGACGAAGTTATTACTCCAGAACTCCGGTGCGATATCAGGTTCACCTTTTTCGGTCATGGACGTTCCCGTGGGGACCGTATCACCGGGAACAAGTTCGGCGTCGCATCCAAAGCCATGCTTGAGGATAAGCCTGTCGACGTTGGCCATGAACGAAGCAGAGGGCCAGTTCATGTCAGAGATGGTGACCTTGCCACATGCGGCAAATGTCGGACTGTTCGACACCGCAACAAACAATATAGCAACAATAATCAAACGAATTTTGTTCATCGTAACTCACATTCTGGTTTTAGTGGATTATGTCAATTTCCAGGTGTTCAATGATCACGCCTGTCGCACATCCAACAGAAAATTGTTTTGTGAGGTGATGTGCCGTTTCATTTCAAAAGTCTAACACCAGTACCTGCGAATTTCAAGGAATCGGCATTTCATCGGTATAGGATGACAAGCTTCCTACAAAAAGAGCCTGTGACCGCAGACGACTAATGTTCCCAAATTCTTCAAATATTTGAGTGTTCAATGGCCTCCAAACCTTGCACAAAGCGATTATTCGGTTATGTGTTGGTCTCATAGAATATCACAATGTTTCATTCCGATATTGAACTCACACAATCATTGGGACACCCAGCTGGAGGAATCAGATGAGTACGTCAAAGAAAATTTCCGTGGTTACCGGGGCAGGTGCGGGTATTGGAAGAGCCAGTACCATCGCACTCTTGCAAGCCGGCTATCATGTCGTCCTCGCGGGTCGCAATAAAGACACGCTCGATGAAACCATTGGACAGGCTAACGAGTTCGGCAAGAATGCCGTCTCTCAGCCAACAGACCTCCGTGACCCGGAGTCGATCAAAAATCTGTTCCAAACTGTTTCAGACAAATTCGGACGGCTTGATGTCCTGTTTAACAATGCCGGCGTCAATGTCCCGCTTACCGGTTTGGAAGAATTGACGCTGGAGCAATGGAACTCGGTTGTTGAAACCAATCTTACAGGAACTTTTCTTTGCACACAGACGGCATTCCGCATGATGAAAAGCCAGGACCCGAAGGGTGGCCGGATTATCAATAACGGATCGGTTTCAGCACATGTTCCGCGACCCGGTTCGACACCTTATACGGCAACAAAACATGCCATTACCGGATTGACCCGATCCACATCTCTCGAAGGACGTGAGCACAACATTGCCTGCAGCCAGATCGATATCGGTAATGCTTCAACGCCCCTCACACGCCGTATGGAAAAAGGTGTCCCACAAGCTGACGGCACCGTTAAAGTCGAAGCGACCATGGATGTGACCAATGTCGCAAATGCTGTCGTCTTTATGGCCGGTCTCGGACTCGACGCCAATGTTCAGTTCATGACCATTATGGCGACGCAGATGCCCTATATTGGACGAGGTTAAATGCAAATTGATTTTGCCCGCAGACAGAGCGGGCTTTGATCATTCTTCCTGGATCAGACGTG
>JANQOC010000321.1 GCA_028279265.1 Hyphomicrobiales bacterium | reverse complement strand
TTGAAAGGCCTGACAACAGAGAGGTTTTCGCAATTTGCCGACAGCGGTGTGACACAGCTTTTCTCAAACCTGGTTTCCGGAAGTATGCCGTTCGGAATGCTGGTTTCCGATATTATCGCCGGGGGGACAAATATTGAAATAATTATCCAGGCCCTGGAGGAAAGAGGGCTGGCGCGCAGACTTGCAGAACCAAACCTCGTGGCGCTCAGCGGTGATACCGCGAGTTTCCTGGCCGGTGGCGAGTTTCCCTTTCCCATTCAGACACCCGACGGGCAGGTCTCGGTTCAATTCAAGAAATTCGGGGTCGGGCTCACATTTACGCCGACGGTTATCGCCGACGGGCTGATAAACTTGAAGATCGAACCGGAGGTCAGCGAAATCGACCCAATCAACGCTGTGACTGTCGGTGGCGTGAATGTTCCCAGTCTCTCGGTCCGCAGGGCCCAGACGACGATCGAATTGCGCGACGGGCAGAGCTTTGCCATTGCCGGGTTACTATCAACATCCCACACAAAACTCGTGCGGCAGCTTCCCTGGCTCGGACAGGTGCCGGTTCTCGGCACGCTTTTTCGCAGTGCCTCTTACAGCAAAAAAGAAACGGATCTCGTTATTATCGTGACGCCGCGACTGGTCAGTCCGAGAAAGCCGGGAGAAGCTCTGCGGACACCTCTGGATGACAAGATCGCCAGCAATGACTTGGAATTTTTTCTGCAAGGGCGGAATGAGTGGGACGCTCCAGGAATCAAACCTTCCCACGGCCATATCCTGTCACTTGGTAGGCAGGAAATTCCAGTCAACAGATCCAGGGAAGGTCGACATGGCAAGCAATAGAAAACCGACGGCAACAATAATTTCACTCCCGTTAAGGCGAGCTGTCTCCGTGAGTTTATGTGGGCTGTGGCTTCTCTTGATGGCCGCCTGCGCCGATGAAACCCAGTATTTGGCGCGTGATGACAGGATACATCCCAAAGTCGGGGATGCGGTCAAGTTCAACAAGGCTGCGCAAACATTGGATCCGTGGTCGGACCAATCTTTCCTCAGTCGAAATGAAACCGATGGAAAACGCATTGCCAACGGAATCAGAAAATATGAAACCGGTGAGTCCCAATGATCAGGAATATTGCTCAAGCAGTGCGTCAGTCCCTGAATTCCAATCCCGGACGGGCAAACCCGAGATTGAATTTTTCCTCAGCCTCGAATCCTGAGGCCGGACTCTCAACTGCCCCCTCATTTGGTCAATCGAACATTTCTTCAAGTGTTCCCGTGGTCGTGACTTTGCTCAGTCCCGATGAAAATCTTTCCCGTGACCTTTCCCGGGAGTTTGCCCAACCGTCCACACATTACGAATTAAAGACGATTGTTGGAATGTTTAACCCCGAATCCTGTGAGAAGCTCTGCAATGGATACGCCCCCGATATTCTTCTGCTTGATCTCGATGCCATCAAGGGAAATCAGATTGCCTTTGAACGGTTTCGCACACAAGTGCTCCATCATTCGCCCATCATTGCACTCTCCGACAATCTAAGTGTCGAGGCGGTCAGAGATCTCTTCAGACTGCAATTCTCCGACTGGCTGGACAAAACTCAAGATATTCATCAGTTACCCCTGGCCGTGGACAGAATAGTTCAAGACCAGTGGGGCAAGGTCAGAGCGCCAATCAATAACGGTTTCAACTCATTTTGCTTGTCCCTGCTGCCTGTCAAAGGCGGGGTGGGGACGACAACGCTGGCCATACAGATGGGCATGCAACTGGGTAAGAGCCACAATTGCCTGGATCGAACCTGTATTGTCGATCTGAATTTTCAATCCGGCATGGTTGCCGATTATTTGAACCTTACCGCGTCTCTCAACCTGGATGAAATAAAGTCGGATTTATCGAGGCTCGATTATCAGCTTCTGGACATTATGCTTGCGCGCCATTCATCGGGAATGTCTGTTCTCGCAGCGCCGCAACAAATCGGTGCGGGAGCGGAAATCGGAGGCAATTTCGTAACGTCAGTTCTGGATCTGATTTCATCTGTATTTGCTATCGTCGTTATTGACCTGCCTCGCCATTGGCAGCCTTGGAGCAATGACGTCCTGATCGGCTCCGACCAGGTTTTTATCGTTTCAGATTTTTCCGTCCCATCCATAAAGCATGCGCGCCACGTCTATGATGCTGTCTCCCAATTTGATGATCTATCCAACCGAACCTCGATCATCGTCAACAAGGTCCAGCAGCGACTGATTAATTCAGGGCTGCAGAGATCCGACGTTGATGTCATTCTCAATGACCGCCTTGGAGGCTATGTGGG
>JANQOC010000319.1 GCA_028279265.1 Hyphomicrobiales bacterium | reverse complement strand
GGGTGCCCCGGCTGCTTAATGGTAAATACTGATTGAGTGCCGGTAACGGTTTTTATGCAATAGGATATCGCAACTATGTGTGGCATTGTCGGAATAATTGGAACAAAACCGGTTGCAGACGCCATTGTCGAAGCTCTGCGTCGACTGGAATATCGCGGTTACGACTCCGCCGGTGTTTCAACGCTGGAAAATGGTCGGCTGACCCGTGCCCGCGCCGAAGGCAAACTGCGTAATCTGGAAGCCAGGCTCAGCGAAGTTCAACTTGGGGGGCATACGGGTATTGGCCACACGCGCTGGGCGACCCACGGAGCGCCCACGGAACAAAACGCCCACCCCCATATGACGAGCAAGGTTGCGGTCGTCCACAATGGCATCATTGAAAATTTCCAGGAACTCAAGGATGATCTCGTCGCTTATGGAGCCGTGTTTAGTTCCGAAACCGATACGGAAATCATTGCCCATCTTATCACCCGTTATATCGAGGAAGGCGCGACACCGATTGATGCGGCTCGGCGTTGTCTGAAAGAATTGTCCGGAGCCTTTGCTCTCGCAATTCTTATCGAAGGCCAGGAAAATCTGATGATCGTGGCGCGACAGGGGAGTCCCCTCGCCATTGGTTACGGGGATGGGGAAACATTTGTCGGTTCAGACGCGATTGCCCTCGCTCCGTTCACTAATACCATTACCTACCTCGAAGACGGGGACTGGGCCGTTCTCACCCGCGACGGGGCTGAAATTCGGGATTTGGAAGACCGGATCGTCAATCGCCCCGTGCAGAAAACCATCGCCACAACCTTGCTCGTGGATAAGGGTAACCACCGGCATTTCATGGCCAAGGAAATTCACGAACAACCCGAAGTGGTGAGCCATACCCTGTCGAGTTTCGCCGATATTGCCGAAGCGCGGATTGTCCTGCCTGACTTGCCTGTCGATATTGAGAAGCTGGACCGCCTGACCATATCCGCTTGCGGAACCGCCTATTATGCCGGGCTGATTGCCAAATACTGGTTTGAAACCTATGCGGGGCTGGGCGTTGAAATCGATATTGCCTCGGAGTTTCGTTACCGCAATGTGCCTCTGAAGTCGGGCGGGCTTTCGCTCTTCATATCCCAGTCGGGAGAAACCGCCGACACGCTTGCGGCTTTGCGTCATTGCAAGGCGAGCGGTCAAAAAACCGTATCCGTCGTTAATGTTCCCCAGTCGACCATGGCACGGGAATCCGATGCCATACTGCAAACTCTTGCAGGACCGGAGATTGGTGTGGCTTCCACCAAAGCCTTTACCTGCCAACTGGTCACACTGGCCTGCCTGGCCATTGGGCTTGGGGTGAAAAAAGGATTGATCGACCGGGACCGGGAACGGGAACTCGTCAATGCTCTCGTCAGTGTTCCCCGTCATATGTCGCATGTTCTACAGATGGAAGATCAGTTCGAGGATATCTGTCATATTTTGTCGAAAGCTAGGGACGTACTTTATCTGGGCCGCGGCACCGCATTTCCCATAGCGCTCGAGGGAGCACTGAAACTCAAGGAGATTTCTTATATTCACGCAGAAGGGTATGCTGCCGGTGAATTGAAACATGGCCCTATCGCGCTGATTGACGAGAATGTGCCCATCGTTGTTGTGGCTCCCGGGGATGAACTGTATGAGAAAACCCATTCCAATATGCAGGAAGTAGCGGCACGCGGTGGTCAGATTATCCTTCTCACCGATCAGGATATGGAACAAAACGGATTGGAGCTGGCCGCCAAGATCACGTTGCCCCCGACACATCCTTTGGTTCATCCCCTGATTTTCGCCTTGCCGGTTCAGATTCTGGCCTACCACACCGCCGTATTTATGGGGACCGATGTGGATCAACCGCGAAACCTGGCAAAGTCGGTGACGGTGGAATAAGAAAATTCAGGGCTGGCTCAGGTTCGGAATTTCCCGCCAAATAAAATCCGATAACGCAACTGTCCCGTTTTCTGAAACCGAAAAATGCGTTGAATCCGCGTGCTCGGCTCTGCCCGACCCTGGAATTCACTACTTTTTTGAACAGGAGGCATTTTTAGGCTGTTTCCGCACCGGGTTTGGGAGTAAATTTGGGCCGCTGGATCGGGCATAATCCAGGGTTCAGGGGCAGTTAAGATTCCTATTTTAGCTAGAAATCGCAGCCAGAGGCCGGGAGTTCGGGGATGACTGAAAAAATTCGTGTCGCCGTCATCGGTGCCGGCTATTTCGGCAAATTCCATGCACGGCATTATAAGGACAATTCAGATTGTGACCTGGTTGCCGTCGCGGATGCCCGGGCTGAATCGGGTGAGGAAGTGGCCACTCAGAACGGTGCCCGTTATGTTTCCGACTACCGCAATCTCGTCGGTCAGGTGGATGCCGTCAGCATAGCGGTGCCCACCCATCTTCACTATGAAGTCGGAAAATTCGTTCTCGAAAACAACATTCATGCCTTGATCGAGAAACCCATTACCGACAGTGTCGAAACAGCTGCAGAGCTCATTAGCCTTGCGGAGGAGCGGGATCTGAGATTGCAGGTCGGGCATATCGAACGTTTTTCGGCGACGTTTCGTGCCATATCTCCGATGATTACATCGCCTTTGTTCATCGAAAGTTACCGGATTGCGCCCTTTAAAGATCGGGCAAACGATGTTGATGTGGTCCTTGACCTGATGATCCACGATATCGATGCCATCCAGGGTCTCGTCAAATCTCCCGTGGAGATGGTGCACGCGGTGGGGACCCCTATCGTCAATCCAAGCGAAGATCTGGCTAATGCCCGGATCGTGTTTGAATCCGGCTGTGTCGCCAATGTGACCGCGAGCCGGGTCAGCTACAAGACGGAGAGGCGTATTCGCATCTTCCAGCAGAACAGCTATATCATCGGCGACTTTGACAAGAATCATATCGACAGTTACAGCGTTGTTGGCGATCTCGAGAAAGAGGGCCTGGGCGCGATCCGCATGGATTCCCGGGATATTGAAAAAGAAGACAGCCTGGCCAATGAAATAGCGGAGTTTTTGAGCGCTATTCGTGAAAAGCGTTCACCATTGGTAACAGGTCGTGATGGTAGTGAAGCGCTTCGAGTTGCGAAGCTGGTGACAGCGAGTATAAGTGAACATCGGCAAAAGGCCGCCGGGCTGCTTAAGCAATAAAGCCCTATCCAAAATAACGGCAAAGGAATTCATTTGTGACGACGGCACCTCTTGAAAACCGGGACCCGCAAGTGCGGAAAGACTCTCCGAATACGGAGTATCTCGACGTACCGCTTTTTGATCTTCGATCTCAAAACCAGACTGTCACTTCGGAGATCGATACACGTATTGCCGAAGTCCTTGTCCACGGCCAGTAT
>JANQOC010000306.1 GCA_028279265.1 Hyphomicrobiales bacterium | reverse complement strand
TCCTGAGTGAAATAGATCTGGAGCCCAATTATGTCTGAAGAAACCGAGAGCAAGGTTACGATTGAAGAACGCGAAGACGGTCCGCTGGTCATCAAGAATCTTCCGCTATTAGAAAATTCAGATGGGTCAGAAGTGCCGAAGCGACCGGTCATGGCGCTTTGCCGATGCGGTGCTTCGAAAAGGAAGCCTTTTTGCGACGGTAGCCATATGGCAATCGAATTCAAAAGCGCGCCAGAGGATGTCTCGGATCGCGACAAAGTATACACATACGAGGGCAAAGACCTCACCGTCTACTACAACAAGGTTCTTTGCTCCCATGCGGCCGAATGTTCCACGGGCCTGAAGTCGGTTTTCGACCCCGCACGCAAACCATGGGTTGATCCGGATCTGGGTTCTGTTGATGAAGTTAAAAAAATTGTCGCCGACTGTCCGTCGGGGGCCCTTAGATTCAGCGAACCGGACGGACCTGAAACCCATTTGGAATCTGATGACTGCTACATCCGGATCGAAAAAAATGGCCCCTACCATGTCTGTAACGTGGAAATCGAAAATGTCAGATGGGCCAAGGGAGCGAGCCAGAAAAAATTTGTTCTCTGCCGTTGCGGCAAGTCCGGCAACAAGCCTTTTTGTGACGGCGCGCACTATGACGTCAAATGGAAAGACGATGAAACAGGTTGAGCGGTGAGCCCAAAGCAGAGTGCTTGCATCACAGAAGACACTCAGCCGTCTCAGTTGAGCCCTTATCAGCCATTGAACGCGAGTGCCCTCGCTTGATAACCACTACCGGGTTGAATATACCTGTGACAAGAGTGAGAAGAATGAATGCCGGAGGAAATTATGAGTGTTGTAGAATCTGCCAAGGTTCGGGATACCATTGCCGCACCGCTGAATTATATCGTCGATAATGGCGTATTACCGGTTCACTATGTTGATCGTCCGGAAGACGAACATAAAACAGTCAAAGCGACCTATGAGGAAATCCAGGTGGACATTGCCAATGGCCGCCCCCTCAAGCATGAGTTCAATGTTGCGACTCATGGCTTTGCCTTTGTCGACCATGTGACCGGCGTGGAAAATTTCCTGGACGAGTCTCAGATCAAGTCGATTTACTATCCCGAAATCGCAGACTTGATAAAAGAGCATTCAGGCGCAAACGAAGTTTTTGTCTTCGATCACACCGTCAGGTTTGCCGACGAGGCCGACAGGGAAGCCAACAAAGTTCGCCCCCCGGTCAGAGGCGTGCATAATGACTATACCGAGAACTCGGCCCGGCAACGGGTCCGGGATATGCTGCCGGCGGACGAGGCCGAAGCCCGCCTCAAAAAACGGTTTGCCATAATCCAGGTGTGGCGCGCCATTCGCCTGCCCATTCAGACGGATCCGCTGGCTATTTGCGATGCGCGTTCCCTGAGCGAGGAAGCGCTCGTCAAGCTCACCCGGCATTACCCCCATCGCACGGCGGAGACTTATCACATTGCATTCAACCCCAATCACAAGTGGTATTATTTTCCGGAGATGACAAAAAACGAAGCCATCGTCTTCAAGGTTTATGACTCCGGCAAAAACGCCTCAACCCGCTATACCGCACACACATCATTCGACGATCCAACCTCGCGTCCAGATGCGCCGCCCCGGGAAAGTATCGAAATGCGGGCATTCGCTTTCTATGATGAAGATTGATACCACTACAAATTACACTCATTCAGTGTTTCAACAAAAAACGGGGCCGAAAGTATCAGCCCCGTTTTTTTTGCTCATGTGCAATCTTGATCAGGCGGCCTGATCTCGGTGTTCATTCATGACCTGTTCCGCCAGCTTGCCGGTGAGCTCGGATAAATGATCGAATTCAAAGCTGAACGTCCCGACACCCGCGGTTGCCGAGCGCAATTCAACAATCAAATCCTGGATTTCCGACTCCGGCATATGTGCCTGCACCAGATCCCAGCCTTCCCAACCGGGCCTGCTGTCGAAACCGAGTATCTGTCCGCGTCGCGAAGAGATGATCGCGTTGACCTTTGCCGTGGCATCGGATGGGATGGCGATATCGACCGACATAATCGGCTCAAGCAGAACCGGTGCGCATTGCGGCATGCCTTCGGACATGGCGATGCGTCCCGCGGTCTTGAATGCCTGATCCGAGGAATCAACGCTGTGGTAGGAGCCGTCCGTGAGGCAAACGGCAACATCAACGACCGGAAAACCAAGAGGACCGGAAACAAGAAACTCCTTCACGCCGACTTCGACCGAGGGAATGTACTGCTTCGGTACGACACCGCCGGTGATCGTGTCGGAGAATTCAAATCCCGACCCGCGCGGTAACGGCCTGATATCGACAACGACATCACCGAACTGTCCGTGACCACCGGATTGCTTCTTGTGACGCCCACGAACTTCCACAGCTTTCTTGATTGTCTCCTTGTAGGGAACTTTTCGCGGGCCGAGCTGAGCATCGACCCCGTAGCGATCAACAAGCCGCTCCAGAGCCACACGCAGGTGCATCTCGCCCTGTCCCCAAAGGGACATTTCGCCGAGTTCCTGATTATGCTGCAGCCCGACGGAAGGATCTTCATCGACAATCTTTCCGATGGCCGTGGTGAGTTTCACCTCGTCTTTCTTCTCCTTCGCAACAATTGACTGGCCATAAACCGGTCGCGACGGTTCAATGGTTTCAATCTGCAATTCCGAAGACTTGTCTTCCGACAAAGTGTCACCGGTCTTTATCGAATCCAGACGTCCGAACGCCACGACATCACCTTCTTCGGCCTTTTCACGTTTCGTGGGTTCCTGTCCCATGAGAGAGAAAACACCGGAAATACGCTCATCGGAGTCCTGGCTGTGAACGGTCAGACCGTCACCAAAAGTTCCGGCGAACACCCGGGCCAATGTCAGTTTTCCGCCATGGGTTGTGTGCAGGGTCTTGAACACATGGGCGCAGGACGTGGCGTCTCCGACACCGAGACGGTCCCGGGTCATTTCGACACTGGGTGCCTCGTGACGCAGCGCTTTGAGGAGACGGCGAATACCGTTTCCATGTTCGGCCGAGCCTAGAAAGACAGGACAGATCAGACCTTCTTTGAGTTCCTTGGACAGGTCGTCGAAAACAGCATCCTGGGGCGGATCGATATCCTCAAGCAACTGCTCCATCAGATTGTCATCATAATCGGCCAGTTGTTCAAGCATTTCGAAACGGGCCTCACCCTTGCGTTCACCCAGATCCTCGGGCAACTGAATGACTTCACTCGGAGCATGTTCCTTATAAACAAAGGCACGGTCGAGGGCGAGATCAACAAAGCCGGTGGCGATTTCATTCTCCCAGATGGGAATTTGCCGCAACACCAGGGGAAGTCGACTAGCAGGTTGCAAAATGGGAAGGATATCGCGAATTCGACCCTCATATTTATCAATCTTGTTGAGGAACAAGAGATGGGGTACGCCGCGATCCTCAAGTTGCTTCAGCGTCAGTTGCAGGGCTGGAACTTTCTTGTCATCCGGCTCACAAACAACGACGGCCGCATCGCAAACGGACAAAGCGGCCTGGGTATCATAGGTAAATTCGAAGGATCCCGGACAATCGAGGAATGTGTATTTGTCTCCGAGATATTCAACGTCGCAGGTATTCAGCTCAACACTCATGCCATGGGCCCTGGCTTCGGGAGATGCATCTCCAACCGTATTGCCCGCCGCAACGGTCCCCTGTCGTGTGATGGCGCCTGTTCTTGCCAAGATGGCTTCAAGTAGTGTTGTTTTGCCTCCCAAATAGGGACCGATGATTGCAATACAACGTGGACCACCCGAGGTTTGTCTTTCAGACTGACCCATAAATTCCTCCTATGTTTGTTGTTGAGCTGTTATCGTTTTGCGGTTCTCCTCTCCAATACGGCTCCCCGAAGGTGAAAAGCTGTTTGGTTTCGCAAAGTTAGACACACTATCGTGTCAAGACATAAGCGGGATGGCAACCCCAAAAGAAAAACTAATTGGGGCCTCGGTAAATGAACCTCGAAGCGAGAGCGTACCGCATCTCTGCCGGGTTCAAGTTTTGTTCTCAAAAACCGGTTACACGCGGGATATGGATTTCAGAAAAGATTGGGTAATTCCACGACAGCAAACAAGACCAGGCTCAAAACGCAGACGATCAGTACGATGTACCGGGAAGCCCTGCAAACCCGACATTTTCCTTTACTTGAGGATTGAAAACTGTCGCGATCGTAGTGGTCAGTTTTAATTATAAAATTCATATTTTTAGATTAACAAGTTAACTTTGAAAATTAAATCTGAATATGAAAAAGGGCGGATACAAGATCCGCCCCTCATTCTGAAGTATCGAGTAGAGTTAATTCTTTTTCACGCGGTAGGACTGATGGCAGCTCTTGCAGTTCTGGGCGACCTTGCCGAACGCGGCCTTCCAACTGGCTTCGCCACCTTTCGCGGCTTCAATCCCGGCACCGGTGTCGGCAGCAAATTTTGCCAGCGCGGCTTTGAATCCACCCATATCTTCCCAGATTTTTGGAGCGGAGGTCGTCTTTCCACCGGTTTTGGAATCTGCCGGGAACTTTGAGTCAATTCCCAGGGCTACGGCATTCATCGCCCGCATGGCCAATTCGGCAGTACCGGCATCGAAAGGCTTTTGTCCCTTGGCCATTGCACCGGACGCTTTCATGGAAGCACCAACGGCCTGCATCATGGCTTTGCGATCAGCGATAGCGTCTTGCGCCTGCACGCTGGTAACAAAAAACGCGGCAAAAAGTCCGGCAATGAAACCGGTTTTCAAGTATGCAAATTTTAACAGCTTTGTAGTTCCCATTATCAAATGATCCTCTCCAGGTTCGTTCCTCCACGTTCAAAACGCGCATGGCGTCACAAACGTATACAGCAGAAGAGGGTCATTTAATCCCTTAGTCTGCCAATTATTTTCCTATATTAGACAATTATTTGGCGGAAATAAGCAGATTATTTAAGCGAGGCGCAGAATTTCTGGATTCTTTCGCAGGCTTTCTCCAGTGCTTCCGTCGAAGTTGCGTATGAAATTCGAAAGAACGGCGAAAGTCCAAATGCGGCTCCATGGACCACAGCGACGCCTTCCTGTTCAAGAAGAGCTGTCACAAAGTCTTCATCCGTCTTGAGCTCCTTGCCCGACTCTGTCGTTTTGCCTATGCATCCCTGACAGGACGGATAGACATAAAATGCACCTTCTGGTGTCGGACATTCAATGCCGTTCGCTTGGTTTAGCATGGAGACAACAAGATCCCGGCGCTCCTGGAAAACCTTGACCCTCTCGGAGATGAAATCCTGTGTCCCCTCGAGGGCTTCCACGGCGGCCCACTGACTGATGGAACAGGGATTGGAGGTCGACTGCGACTGGATTTTAGCCATGGCCTTGATCAGATGCTCCGGCCCCCCGGCGTAGCCAATACGCCAACCGGTCATTGAATAAGCCTTGGACACCCCGTTCACGGTCAAGGTCCGGTCCTTAAGGGCCGGTTCGACTTCAGCCGGAGTGGTAAATTCGAAATCGTCGTAAACAAGATGCTCATACATATCATCGGTCATGATCCAAACCTGGTCATGACGCTTGAGGACGTCGGTCAGGGCCTTTAGCTCATCGCGCGTGTAAGCCCCACCGGACGGGTTCGATGGCGAGTTAAAAATGAACCACTTGGTTTTTGCTGTGATAGCTGCTTCGAGCTGTGTCGCCGTGACTTTGAAGTTATCTTCGATCCTGGTCTCGATCGGCACCGGCGTGCCTCCCCCAAGCAGAACGATATCCGGATAGCTCACCCAGTACGGAGCCGGAATGACAACTTCGTCGCCTTCGTTCAAGGTTGCAAGCAGGGCGTTATAGAGAACCTGCTTGCCGCCGGTGGCCACGGTGATGTTTTTCGTTTCGTATTGCAAATTGTTTTCACGGGCAAATTTACTGACGATGGCCTGCTTGAGTTCAGGTATACCATCAACAGCTGTATATTTCGTCATGCCACGATTGATGGCATCGATGGCCGCCTGCTTAATGTTGTCAGGGGTATCAAAATCCGGTTCACCGGCACCCAGTCCGATGACGTCGGCGCCGGCGGCTTTGAGTTCCGCGGCCTTGGTCGATACGGCAATTGTCGCAGAAGGTTGAACACGCCCGAGGGAATCGGCGATGAATCCCATTTTTAAATCTCCTGATGAATTGGAGGGTCAAGCCCGAATATGGCCGGAAGCTACGCCCGTTCCATTTATAGTTCAAGGGGGTTCGGCCAGATTCCGTAAGAATTCTGCGATGACAGCGAAGCCGGCGGTGACCCGGACCCCGGTAAAGCTGGATCCGGTTCACCAACCAACTCGGACAGGAGAGGAGGAGGAGTTTTGTACTTCTGCTTAGCTTAGGATTTAGGAATTGCCGAATCCGATTTCAAAACACGGACCAACACAAGCCCGTGACTGAATGTTTACATGTATCTCCGATGTTCAGATTTCAGATTTTTCAGCACCGTTTCCGTGCGCGCGAGATTCTGGACGTAGCATTTTAAAATGGCTTTGTTCTCCCCCGCCTCCGACAGTCCGTTTGACAATATTCTGACCGCTTGCCGATAGGCGGAGACGGACCGCTTCAAATCGTGCCTCAGGTCTCCGGATATCTCATGGTTGCGCAGGAGGTCGGCCATTCGCCCCCAGGAAATAGCCTGCTCTGTTGAACGCTGATCGGGCACCAGAATATTGATAGACTGCTCCAGGATGTCCAAGGCTTCGGCGGCAAAATCATTATCCCTGCCTGATCCGACATCGTGTTCGACATCCGATATGATTTCCGCCCTGGCAAACTGTGCCCGCGAGAATTTTCGCGCAAAAAGTTCGGTATCAAGATAGGCAATGACGCGGTCAAAGGAATGTCGGGCAGTCGCACTCAGTCTTTCCCATTCCATTCCCTGGGGCTCAAAGATCTGAGCATCCAAAGCCGCCTTGGCACACATGCCGCGTTTGAAGTGCATTTCAATCCAGCCCTGGCGTTCACGAAACTCATGTAAATCGGCAAGAGTTCGATCAAAAGCGTCCAGGGCCTGAAGATAACCGGCTCTCCTGGCCGCTTTGTCTGACGTGTTACGCGCTAATGTCATAGAGATATCCGCCAGCAGTTCCAGCGATCGCCGCCTTTGTAACCTGTCGCTGATCGAGATTTTCTGATCGATGGAGTCTGCAAGTACCATGGCGAAGCGGTTCAACAGTTCCCTGTCGCTCTTTGTCTCTCGGTTTCGCAAAAGGCTGCTGCCGTAGAGATACAGGAATTCGCCATGCTCAGGATCATCATTTGTATCAAGTTCTGAAAACTGCAGGAAGCGGAGATCCGCGAGATTTATGGGAGAACTGATTTCAGCTGCCTTGCTCTTATGCAGTTCCCGCTGCCAGAGCCATGAGTTCATCTGTTTCACCTGCAACCGCCGCAAATCGTTTCCATCTCCCCAGCGCCAGACCAGCGCAACAGCTTTTTCATAAGCCGTCGCGGCGGATATAAACCACTTTGCCCGCGCCTGCCGCTCTCCAAGCCGGACATAGCAATCTCCGAGTTGTTCCCAGAGACGATGGTGAAACAGCCGCGGCGACAAGGAATTTCCCCCAAGAGACTTGAGCGTATCGATGGCCAAGTGAAGATAGTGATCGCTGGCATCATTTTCATCGACATCCAGATAAGTCTTGGCGAGAGCCCACTTGGTCCGGGCGTGTTTTTCTTCCAATCCGGGGATTTTAAGCTCGCCAAGGGCATTGAGCCGCGTCTGAACCGACTCGAGCCGGCGCTGATGATCGAACTGTTTTGCCCCGAGTTCGGCCTGGACCTGAGCGATGAGATTAAGAAGTCTCCCCCGGATTCCGTGTTCATCCCTCGGCG
>JANQOC010000305.1 GCA_028279265.1 Hyphomicrobiales bacterium | reverse complement strand
GCGCTCAAAGGCTGGGCAAGCTTCACCGCATGGGAATATGGATCCTCCTGGGCAAGCTGGCGAAACGCGAGCAAGAAAAAGATGAAATGCGACAGGTTAGGTGCCAAAGTCTGGCATTGCTTCGCATCAGCCATACCCTGCAAAAGATAAGCGGAAAGATTCATCGGCACTCTCAAAAGAAGGCCGATGAATTTCTCCAAACAACCGGCACCCGACAGACGAAGTCAGGTCAGTCCTTCTTCCACCAGCAGGACCGCATATACTCTTTGTAGTCTTCCGGATCGATACTCGATGATTTCTGGAACAAGGTCATTACGGGATTGTCTTCAATGTCGATCTGCAGCGCGTCTGTAAATCGGTTCCAGAAATTGAAAAATCCACTGACCATAGAGATTTCGACGATTTGTGCGTCTGAGTAGTGTTTCTTGAGCTCCTCAAAGGCTGGACCGTCCTGAGGCGGACTTCCGGGAGCGCCCTGATAGAGTTTGTCGGTCATGACTTCCGCCCAGCGCATTGCAGCTTTTTCTTCATCGCTGAAAAACTCGCTGTTCAGATAATCACCTTTAACGGCTTCGATCATTTCGTCACTAAATCCCAACGCTCGACCGAGCGTTACATTGTGACCTGTTCAATAGGCGCATCCGTTAAGTGTCGACGTCTTGAGAATAACCAGGCACTTTGTCCGTACATCCAGGACATTGGTTATTTCTTCGCGAAGCGACGCAACAATGAATCCGAACAGGGACTGCGCCAGCTTTGGTGAGTGATTGGCCACGCGTACAGCATTGGCTACGCGTCCAAACATTTGCGTGGAATGCTCAAAAACGACCTGGGCTTCCGGTGATCCTTCATCGTTTTGAATTATGGGTAGTCTCGCCATCTATTTCTCCAGAATTGAGTAATATTCTCATCAGAGTGATAGCTCAACTATCTCCTGAACAACAATCACCAAGTTCGTATTGAGGGATGAAAGGCGCGAATTTGGAATTCATCCGAAGTCGGAAATTTTGAAGAATGTGGGAGAATATGACAATTTCCCGCGACTCAACTATTTTGCAGACTTCATGTAAAAGTAGAGATCAATGAATCAGGATAATGCAGTTGCAAACCGATGATTTCCTTGTGTCGAGATTGCCTCTATCTGCACAACCGGCTCAGCGAGCGGTGTGAAGGCTGTCATTCAGACAGGCTGGTCAGCCATATTGAATTACTTGATCTTTCTATCGCCCATATCGACTGTGACGCTTTCTATGCAGCCGTGGAAAAGCGAGACAATCCGGAGATACGTGACAAACCCGTTATCGTCGGCGGAACCGGCGGTAGGGGTGTGGTTACAACAGCCTGTTACCTCGCCCGAAAGTTCGGGCCAAGATCCGCCATGCCAATGTTCAAGGCTATGAAACTGTGTCCCGATGCCGTTGTCATTCGACCGGATTTGAGAAAATACCGGGAAGTCAGCCAGCAGATCAGAAAGATTTTCGACGGTATTACATCAGAAATCCAAGCCGTATCCCTGGATGAAGCTTATCTTGATATTTCACCTTCCGTGCGACGCAGAGATCATTCCGCAGTCTACCTCCTGGCTGAAGCCGCTTCGCAGATCGAGTCAGAGGTTGGCATTACCGTCTCTGTGGGCCTGTCGTACAATAAGTTCCTGGCCAAACTCGCTTCCGACATGAATAAACCAAGAGGATTTTCCGTAATCGGACGAAGGGGCGTACAAGAACTGCTCGCACCTCTATCGGTCAGAAAAATTGGTGGTGTCGGAAAAGTCACCGCGCGACAATTGGAATCCCACAATATCAATACGATTGGCGATCTCCAGTCGATGACCGAAGCGGAACTCGTCAGCCGTTTCGGAAATTTCGGCCGGCGGTTATCGCGCCTCAGCAAGGGGGAGGAATCCGGTCGCGTTTCAAATCGGCCAAAAAACCGGTCCATTTCAAATGAAACCACGTTCCGTGCGGATACTTCTGAACGCCCCCAACTCGTACAAACACTGGAACGCCTTTGTACACGTCTCGCCGACCGTCTTCAGCAGAACAATCTGGCAGGGGGGACGCTCGTCCTGAAACTCAAGACATCAAACTTTCAGACAATTACGCGCAACAAAAAGCTCCCCCAGCCTTCGCAACGCGGAGAAATCCTATTTCAATCGGCCTTGCCGTTGCTTGAAAAGGAATGCGATGGTCGCGCATTTCGGCTCATGGGTATTGGAGTTAGCCAGATATGTTCCGCTAACGAAGCG
>JANQOC010000300.1 GCA_028279265.1 Hyphomicrobiales bacterium | reverse complement strand
GGGTGGAACAGGGTCGATCGTAACGATGCTGATTTAAACCGTGATTCAGAAATCTACGGACTGTTCCTGGCCGCTGATGCCCATGTCAGCACCTACAATCTGGATATGATCTACATTGAGGATGAAGGCAATGGTGACGGATTCTACGTCGGTGCATCGGCTATACAAAGGCTGGCCTTCTGGGGCGGCATTAGTACGGCATTCCGGGTAAATGCATCGTTTGCCTTGGAGGATGAAATTCAGGGCGTTATCGGTGACGGTGTTCTGATTACTTCGGAACTGTCGAAAAACGTCAAG
Source organism: Hyphomicrobiales bacterium (assembly GCA_028279265.1). Classification (GTDB taxonomy): domain Bacteria; phylum Pseudomonadota; class Alphaproteobacteria; order Rhizobiales; family CAYWUX01; genus JANQOC01. Next base: position 2,819 of record JANQOC010000300.1, on the reverse strand, counting down.
GGTTCAGACGATATCGTTTACTTCAATTCATTCCTCGGACTGGGTAATTTCACCCAGGCCGGACGAGAGGCGATTGTTGGCGGACCGCTGGCGAATACTGGGATTTTGTTTGCATCTCCAAACCTGAGTACCTACGGAGCTGAAATTAATCCCTTCACCGACGATGACGTAATCGGTGCAGCAATCGGCTATCAGGCGTTTTGGGACAATAAGAGGCGAAACCTCATTCTTGAGGCTGCATTCCGCCATGATCTCAGTGGTGACGGCTTTGACAGTCTCGGTTTTGGTTTTCAGTACCAGCATGCCCTCGGCCAGCATGTGCAACTGCAATTCGAGAGTTTTTACACATTTAACGAAAGTCGTGATGACGGGTATGGAGCTCGGGCCGAGATCCAGATCGTCTACTAGTTTAGCGTTCGGCGGCCTACTGGGGAGTATTGAGTGTGCGTATAAGTCACGTTCAAATCAGGAGCAAATAGGATGAATCCAGGAGATATTGTATCACTTGCCGGTGCACTGGCAATTACCGCTGCGCTAACAAGGGGCGCTTATGGCGCCGTTGGCATATTAAACCGCCATATTCAAACCAGGAAGAAAATTCGGTTTGGATTTGAAAAAATTCGAAGCGGCCAAATTCCAACGGTGAGTCCACAACGACACGCTATTCAATCAGCGGAAGCAAGCCCCGGCATAATGAATCTGAAAGTGGTGGCGCGAGAATACGAGACCCTGGACCGTTCCATCTGCAGCTTCTATCTCGCATCACCCGATGGTCGGTCCCTGCCCGGATTTAAACCGGGTCAGCATATTCTCATTGAGCATCCCGGAGCGCAGCCGGGTTCGCCGATAAAACGATGCTACTCGCTATCGGAGGCGCCGGAGAATTCATCGCTCAGATATCGAATAACAATCAAGAACCAGATGTTCGAGTCTTCTCAAGCCGATTCGAAAGATTGCTGCTCTGCCTATTTCCACAATCATGTGGACGTTGGATCCGTTGTCAGAACACAGAGACCGGGGGGAAATTTTACGCTGGACAGCCAATCGGAACGGCCGCTTGTGTTTTTTGCCGGTGGTTCTGGCATTACACCGATACTGAGTATGTTAAATTCTCTTGCAACCAGGCGTTCTCAGCGCGAAATCTGGTTGTTTTACGGTGTCAGAAATCAAAAAAGCCACCCGATGTACAATCAACTGGGATTGTTGCAATCGATGCTGGTTAATTTCCGGCAAGTCGTTTACTACAGCCGGCCGGCGGCATCTTGCCGTCGCGGTGTTGATTTCCATGTCGAAGGTCGCGTGGAGATCGAGCCAATACTGCGAATGCTGAAAAGAAGAGACTACTTGTTTTACATCTGCGGTCCGGAAGCCTTTAACGGCTCCTTACGCGATGATTTGCAGCGCAGCGGCGTACCTGAAAATGCCATTCATATGGAGTCATTCGGAAATCGCAAATCAAATTTCCAGCCGCAGACCAACAAACAAGAACTCATATCACCCAGTTCCGGCAGCAAGATAAAAGTCCGCTTTGCGCGATCAAAAATGAATGTCAACTGGAGTTCGCACGTCAATAACATTCTTGAGTTGGCCGAAGTCAACGGCTTGTCTCCAAATCACGGGTGCCGGTCCGGACAGTGTGGTGCCTGCCAGATCAAACTCAAGAGCGGAACGGTTGATTACACGCAAAATCCCTCGGTCGCCGTAGGGAAAGGCAGTTGCTTGCCTTGCATTTCGCGACCCAAAACTGACATTGTTCTCGATCTTTAGTAAGAAGTCCCCGGCTTTTAGGTGTTCGGCGCAGTTGTGTTTTACGACTGCGTCGGCCGCTACGATTACCGCTGCGACGACTGCTGTTCTTTAGGAGCTTCTTGTAACGTCAGCAGGGTCGTTGGTTTCTTCGACTGGATTGTCTCTGAGTGGTAGTTGTGACAAACGAGGCAATCCTGTCGCGTGTTTTGGTCGTTATGGCATTCCGCGCAGGTGTTACTTTCAATCTTCGAAAAGTTTGACTGGAATTGAGACGGATCGAAGCGATCCGTCTTTTTCTTGGCGGTTTCTTTGTTGAGTTTGTGGCAGGTCATACAGCCGTCATTGCCGACCAAACTCAGGTGCGGTTCGTGTAGAAACTTAGTCAATGGGCGATTGGACCCTGACAGGTTTTTGGGTTTCCAGTTGATTTTGTAGTTCTGATTGGCGTTGGCATCAACTGTATGGCACTTGGTGCATTGTCCCTGGGCATCTTTATTCGATAAAAGTTCGAAGATTTCCCTGACATACGGGTTGGCTTTTGCGCGCGTGTTGATTTTCGAATAGTCGAGCCAGGCACGATAAAAACTGTCTTCATGCTTATTGGGCTTGTAGTGGATTGTGTAATCCTTTCGATACCATCCGCCCAGTTCGGACCAGAGCTCGGAATCGTTCCATTCTTTGGCTAACGCAGTCTCTTGTTCGCCCCCTTCTTCCTGCTCGGCGGCCGTGTCGGAATCGGACTCATCGCTTTCTTCATTCTCTTCGTCCTCATCCTCTTCGTTGGCGGCTTTCGCCTCGCCTCCTTTGAGGAGGTTGCCAAAAGCGTCTATACGCCAGCTCTTATTCCCGGATGAAGCTGATGCGACTTGAGGTTCCTCTTCATCGGTTTTCTGTGCCTCCGGCTCTTCAGGTTCAGCTTTGACTACGGCGCTGTCCCACTCTTTCGCCTCGCTGCTTGCCGTTTCAACATTCGGCTTCGGTTCACTTTTGGGGCGCGATTCGATTTCAGCACTGAGATTCGGCAACCAGGAGTTTTGAGCACCGATCAGAACATCCCGGGGGAGGGAGGC